>JAQXTC010000147.1 GCA_029219285.1 Clostridiaceae bacterium | reverse complement strand
GATACTATTGATATTAAAGGAAAATATATGTTTTGAAAAAGGCACTTGACATAATATGTAAGTATGTTAATATGTGTATATAGTAAATTACAGCATATCGGAAGTTTTGTAGTTACTATAACAAGGCATAAAGCCGTAAGGTATCCCCAAGAGTGTTTCTCTTGGGGTATCCTTTTTTTTTGCAAACGTTGAATGCAAAACTAACTTCCGTTTTTACTAAAACCTTGTATTTGCAAGAGTAAAGTCAGTTTTTTATCTAAAATTTATAGCTAAAATATTTAAAATAAGATATAATTTTTATAAAATAATCATTTTCTAGGGTATTTTAAGCATGCTTAATAAGCCAACGGAATTCCTTTGCAAAATTAAGTTCCGTTTGCTGCATTTTTGCAAGATTAAGTTCCGCTGATATTTGCCCTAGAATTTTAATATCTTATTTTTTTAATAGTGCAGGTTTTAAATGCACTTCATCTGCTGGAATATGTTTAAGTCCTAAGTTTTCTAGCAGAGATTTATCTAGTAGCATTTGAGCCAGTTTGAATGGTGTATTTCCATTTAGGCTGGCTCTTGCTGTACTGTTTATATGATTCATCATTAGTGTTATATCTTCTTGAGTATGATTATCAAAAGAAATTCCTTTTGGTATTATGTATCGTATGTACTGGTGATTTTTTTCAACGTGCGGCTTCTGATAAGAAGCCATCGGATTACAATAAAATATTTTTGTTCTTTGTACTCCATTTGAATCTAATTCAAAGGTTTCTGGCCTTGTAAATTCTGACCCGTTATCTGTTAATATAACAGGAAATGAACGAGTAAAAGTTTCATGCCCTAATAGCGCATACAGCTTGTCTATGGTCTCTCTTACATTATTTTGACTGCAACTATCCATAATAAAAGCAAGCATTAATGAACAATTTCTAAAATGCAGTGTAAGAAGCACTTTTCCACTTCGTGTGCCGTGAACTGTATCCATCTCAACAACCTGAGTATTAGGATTTTCTTCAATATATTTCACAAAATCATTGAATGTCCTATTGGCTTTATCAGAGGAATCTTTGACTACAAGTTGTGAATGTTTCTTTCTTGGCTTATATTTTACTTTCCTAGGTAAATCGATATTTCTAGCAGTAAATGCGTTCTTGTCAAAATAATAATATAGTGTCCTTTCAGAACAATTAATCTCATCTTTATGATGTGTAAAAATATGAGATATTGATTGTCCTTTAAAGATAAGAGGAGATATTATATCATCTATTTTTTTTAAGTCTGTTGATGTCATATTAATGCCTTCTCTAGATGATACAAGTATTTCTTTATACTTTGACTCCGCAACTTTAGCCTTATAATAGCTTTTTGTTACAGTACACGTAGTGACTTTGTCACAACCGTTGCAAACATATGGATAGCGGTTAAGTTTAAGACATTCTTTAACAGAGTAATCCTTACAAAATCTATAACAGTTTATAAAGTTGCATTTTTTACACTGCTTACCGCAGCTATCGTTACATAAATTTTTCTTGGTACAACTTTTACGATGTTTGCACGGTTTAATATCATATTGCTTACGCTTACTTGTTCTTATAAACCTATTTCTTTTAATTTCTTTAGAAATAGTTGTAGGATCTTTTCCTAGCCTTTTGGCAATTTCTTTTAATGAGTAATTCTGATCTAATCCATATTCAATGATAAGTCTATCTTCAATTCTAAGATGTTTCCCTTTGCATAAATTTATATTTGACATAATTAATCCTCCTAATATGCTCAGGACAAATATCAAATTAATTATATCAAACTCTTTGCAAGACTAACTTCCGTTACGTTAAAAAAGCGGAAGTTACTTTTTCAATTAACAGGCAATATATAAAGAAATAAACTATTTACAACAACAAACCTAATATGTATAATTTTGTTATATATTAAATATTTTGGAGGGAATATGAATTTAGTTATAGCAATATTAGCATTAATCTTAATAGTAGTTACTTTAGAGATTGTAATTATTAAAAAGTGCAAGAAAAGTGGTAAAATACGTACTGTGCAAGATGCAGATATACCAGGGCAAGTAAATAAGTTTGTTGAAATGGTAGTAAATAATATATATGAATATAAGGTGGTTTCAGCAGTTCCTAAAGATACAGTGACTAGTCAAGTTGCTGGTATGGCTAAAAATGCTGCATTAGGTGCATTAACTGGATGGGTTAAGTTAGAAGGTGCTTATGAAAGTTTTCTGATAGTTTTTGGAAAGGAAGAAATGAAATTTATTCCTTATTTTATAGGAAATTTTAATAAGAAGGTAGAAGCTGATATCATGAATGTTCAACATATAAAGGCTAGTGATTTACAAAATGTTAAATGTTACTCAAAAGGTAAAAAGGTTAAGATTACATTTAAAAATGGAGAAAGCTTTTTATTTGGTTCTCAAAATACATATATGTTAGGAAAGCCAACAGAGAAAGAGGCATTAAGAGATTTTGATGAGTTCATAATGAAATTTGCTGACATTGTAAATAATAAAACTAGCTTAGATTATATTAAATAGCAAGACAAAGAAAGAATTTGGTTGTTACTAAATTCTTTCTTTTTTATATGATAAATTAGAATTTATGAATATATTATGGATAAACTAACCTTAAAGTATACAAGTAAGGGAGTTATTCATTATGAAAAGGAAAATCATGTATGATTTAATCATAGCTAATCTAATATTAATATTTATATATATGTTGGGCAGATTTAAAGTGGTTTTTCAATTTATTAATGTTCTGGTATGGGTGATAATAGCACCTGTATTATTTGGGATTTTTCTATTTTATATTATTCGTCCTATAAATGAATTTTTAATCAAGAAAGGATTGAAAAGAAAGTTAGCATCAGCAATAACTTTAATTAGTTCAATTTTTTTATTAGGGCTTTTAGGTAAACTCTTTGGAGTGCATCTATTAAAACAGATTAATGGATTAAGAGAATTTATAATGAGAGAAATGAAACCTGGAGGATTAATAGATAGGGCTAAAGAATACATAAATAACGAAAGAATAAAAACGTTAATGGATGAAGCGACAAGTGAAATAATTATATACTTGAAAGTATTAATAACAAATTCTAAAGATATTTTTGATAAAGGTATGATGTTGTTCTCTAATATTTTATTAGTAATTTTAGTTGTTTTTTGTTTGTTAAAAGATGGAAACAACTTTAAACCAACAGTACTTAAATATATTCCCAATAAGTATAAGCAAGTTGCGGATGAAATATTATCTGATAGCGATAAAGTTTTATTTACATATATAAGAGGGCAAGCAATAGTTGCATTATCTCTCGCAACAATGGTATTTATCGGATATAAGATTATTGGAATTCCTAGTGCATTAATTCTTGCTTCTACCACATTCATTTTAGCATTTATACCTTTTGTAGGATTTTTTATATCAATGATGATTCCTTATATAATAGCAATTGTCATGGGCTTTCAAATGGTAATTAAGTTATCTATATTGTTTATCATTGCACAGACATTAAAAGGAAGAGTAGTTGTTCCTTTGATTATGGGAAAAGCAATGAAAATTCATCCTATAACAGATATTTTTCTTGTAGTAGCTGCTGCAACTATAGGAGGACCTATTGCTGCATTTGGTGTTGTACCTATATATTCTTTAATTAAACTTTCAATAAATAAATTAGAAAAAAATAATATAATATCCTATCCCTGGGTTGTTGATAACCAAGATTAGGTATAGTAATATAATAATTATTAATAAATAAAATGATTGGGTGATAAAAAATGTCATATAGAGAAAAGATTAAAGATGCAAAAAGAATAGTAGTAAAAGTAGGAACATCTAGTTTAACTTATGAGAATGGAAATATAAACTTAACCAGAATTGAGAAACTTACAAGAGTACTATCAGATATATTAAATTCAGGTAAAGATGTTGTACTAGTATCTTCAGGAGCTATAGGTGTTGGTGTTAGCAAATTGAAGCTTTCTAAGAAACCCCAATCAATAAGAGAAAAACAAGCAGTAGCAGCAGTTGGTCAATGCGAATTGATGCATATCTATAGTAAATTTTTCGGTGAATATAGTCATACTGTAGGTCAAGTTTTATTAACAAGAGATGTTGTAGAAGATAAGCATATTAGAAATAATGTATGCAACACATTTGAAACTTTATTAGAAAATAAAATAATACCTATTGTTAATGAAAATGATACAGTTTCAATAGATGAAATTGAGAACATAGTTAAATTTGGTGATAATGATAAACTTTCAGCTATAGTTGCAAAACTATGTAATGCTGATTTATTGATAATTTTATCAGATATAGATGGTTTCTATACTAGTGATCCAAGAAATAACAAAGATGCTAAACTCTTAAGTGTAGTTGAAGAAATTACAGAGAAACTTGAAGCATGTGCAGGTGGGGCAGGCACAAATCTTGGAACTGGTGGAATGAGAACAAAACTTGATGCGGCTAAGATAGCAGGAGAAGCAGGCGTGGATATGATTTTAGCCAATGGAGAAAATCCCAAAATAATATTAGACATAATAAATGGAGAAGATATAGGAACTTTATTTTTATCTGAGAAATAAATTAGGAGGCTATTTAAATGAGTAAATTAATAAGTTTAGGACAAAATGCAAAAGAAGCATCATATGTCTTAATGAATTCTTCAACAACAGAAAAGAATAATGCATTACTTAAGATGGCAGAAAAACTTTTAAATAGTAGTAATGAAATTTTAGAGGCAAATAAAAAAGACTTGCAAAATGCAAAGGATAAGGGAGCTTCAGAAGCAATGATTGATAGACTTTCACTTGATATGGGAAGGCTAGAAGGAATGGCAGATGGTCTTAAACAGGTAGTTTCATTACCAGATCCTATTGGAGAAGTTACATCAATGTGGGTTAGACCTAATGGACTTCAAATAGGTAAGAAGAAAGTTCCTCTTGGAGTAATAGGAATAATTTATGAAGCAAGACCAAATGTAACATGTGATGCTGCAGGACTTTGTTTGAAAGCAGGTAACGTAGTTATTTTGAAAGGTGGAAGTGATGCTATAAATTCTAATATAGCGATAGTTAAAGCTCTTAGAGAAGGACTTAAAGAAGCAGGACTTCCAGAAGATTCTGTTCAATTAATTGAAGATACAAGTAGAGAAACTGCAACTGAGATGATGAGACTAAATGAATATATAGATGTCTTAATTCCTAGAGGTGGAGCAGGACTTATTCAGGCAGTAGTTAAGAATGCAACAGTACCTGTAATTGAGACTGGTACTGGAAATTGTCATGTATATGTTGATAGTGAAGCTGATCTTGAAATGGCAAAGAATATAGTTTTGAATGCAAAAACAAGTAGACCTTCAGTATGTAATGCGGAAGAAAAGCTTATAGTTCATGAGGCTGTAGCAGAAAAGTTTATACCAATAATGATTAATGCACTTAGAGAAAAAAATGTTGAAGTTAGGGGCGACTCTAAGGTAATGAAGATTGTAAATGATG
This sequence comes from Clostridiaceae bacterium, assembly GCA_029219285.1. Lineage (GTDB taxonomy): Bacteria > Bacillota > Clostridia > Clostridiales > Clostridiaceae > Clostridium. Next base: position 529 of record JAQXTC010000147.1, on the reverse strand, counting down.
TAAAAGAAGCTACGGAAGAAGACTGGGGAAAAGAATATCTTGATTACATTATAGGAATTAAGATAGTTTCAAATATAGATGAGGCTATTAGTCATATTAATAAATTTGGAACAGGTCACTCTGAAGCAATAGTAACTAAGGATTATAATAATTCTCAGAAATTCTTGCAAAAAGTGGATGCAGCAGCTGTCTATGTTAATGCATCAACAAGATTTACTGATGGATGTGAATTTGGTTTTGGTGCAGAAATAGGAATTAGCACACAAAAGCTTCATGCTAGAGGACCTATGGGATTAAATGAATTGACAACATCTAAATATATTATTTATGGTAATGGACAAGTAAGATAAAATATTAATGGGGGAAATAATGCTTAAATATAAAAGAAGAATAGCGATAATATTATCGGTGATAATTGTACTACTTTTAATTGGAATGGGGATTGCAGGTAATTATTTTTATAATTTAGCGTTGAATCCCAACACATCTAAAGATAAGGTATTTGGAAAGTCTGATGATTCTAAAGAAG
>JAQXTC010000146.1 GCA_029219285.1 Clostridiaceae bacterium | reverse complement strand
TTACTCATATCTTATCACCTCCGACAAGTTATATATGCAGATTAGAGAAATACAGTATATTTGTTATCAAAGAATATTTCACTTGTTAGATTATCTTTTCTATAGAGTCTTTTTTTTTAGAGAAGAGAGAAAGAAAGCATACTTGTTATCAAAGAGTACTTCATTTGTTAGTTTCTCTCTTCTACAAAGTCTTTCTTTAGAGAAGAGAGAAAGAAACTCGCAGCGCTCGTTATATTAGGTTAAAACAAGAAACTCAATTTCTCTTTTCTCTAAAAATACTCTTGCTATACGAAATACACTTACAAGCAAATTACCCTGTCATTTCAGATATTCTCGCATTTCTCTCTTCTCTTAAAAGTGTTCCCTAGCTTTGCTTTTTTCATTTCTGCAAAATTTTCTCCCTTTCTACATATATCTCTCAATGCCATTTGCCATATATAATTTTATGAAAGGAGCTGTGTTTTTTATGGATTATAATAAGGTTGAACAGCTTGTCCTTCTTTCTAAGGAGAACAATGAAAGAGCAAAGGAAGAACTAGTTAAAGAATTTACTCCCCTAATTAAAAAACTAAGTTATAAAAATCATATATTTGGTTATGAAGCTATAGACTTAGAGAGCGAATGTTACCAAACCTTATTTAAATGTGTTCTATACTACAATTTAACTTCCCACAGATTTGTTGCTTATGCTACAAATGCTCTTAAAAATACTGTGTATTACCTCATTCGTAAGACCTGTGATAAATTTAAGCAAGAAGCAATCGAATATGTATCAGATCCTGAAATAATTGATAGTACAAAACATGTTAATATACAAGGAAATGAAGAAAGCACCTATAGTGATGAGGATATTGAAACAATAAAAAAAGCTGTTTCTATGCTTTCTGAAAAAGATAAAGATATACTCCTATTTGTAGTGGCCAATAAAAATACCCTTAAAGATTATGCCGCCAAAAATAATATAAGTTATTCCACTGCACTTCTTAGAAAAAAATATGCCCTTAATAGACTGAAGAAAAGCTATGCAAAATTATTTTAACCTTAGATTATCTTTATAGTTAAAAGGAGTGGATGAGAGCACTCACTGCATCTCTCATCCACTCCTTTTATTAATCAAACATTACAACCCAATTATCATTATTATGAGCATCAAAACACATTTTAACCTGTTCATAATTACTTTTTTCTTCTGCAAGCTCTGGTAAATCATTCAAATCAAAATAACCTATTTCTGTGGTTTCAATATTATTAATAAATTCTCCATCAATATATTCACATTCAACAAAAACCTTACATACTCCATAGGCATAAAGAGGTTTGTTATGCTTGTTTCTATCTTGAATGGCAATAATTCTTTTGGCCTTTACGTTAAGACCTGATTCTTCTTTTACTTCCTTAATAGCATTAGATTCTATGGATTCTAAAACATCTACCCATCCTCCCGGTAATGACCAAGTACCATTCTTCTCATGGACAAGCAGTATTTTACCATCCTTAAAGATTGCTGCTCTAGTATCTAATTTAGGGGTTTGATATCCTTTTTCATTACAAAATAAGTCCTTAACCTTATCAACTGGTATCTCTGTTTTATAACTTAACATTTGTGCTGCAATATCCCTTAACTGTTCATACCTTTCCTTATCAAAAACATCCTTGGTATATGTTAACCCACTTTGAGCAATACTTTGAATTTCTATAGCCCACTTTAACCATGGTTCTTTCAATAATGAATCATTCATAAATTCTCCTCCTTTAGTACTCATATCTTTACTCCATATAAATATCATACCCACATTTTACCCTTTAAATATTACAATTTTGCATCTTTTTTATGAAGATTTCCTTAATTAAACATATATAAATCCATGAAGGAGGTGGTTTTCTTATGGATATAAAAGAGCTTCTAACAGCCATAACTAATGTAGGTTTTCCTGTTGTAGTAAGTGCATTTCTACTTGTAAAACTAGAAAAACAGCTAGATTCACTTAACACTTCAATTACAAAACTTACAACAATTATAGAAACAAGGCTAGGAATAAGCTGTAATGAAAACTCCAACTAAAGGAAACAAAAGTGTTTTATATTTTCCAAACATTAATAAAAGCTTGTCCACTAAACCTAGTGAACAAGCTTTTATTTATTATAATCCTAAGTCAAACTTAGATACTTGTCTACTTGTAAAAGTAGCTCCTGACTTCTTAACTAAGTCACCGTTTTTAGTTGTAAAAACATTCTGAGCTATGATAGTATCCATAAGTTCATTAACTTGGTTAGATGAAACTGCTTTGTTTATGCCGGAAACAGAAATAGATGATTTCTCTCCATTGCTACAAACAAATGTCATTGTTAATGTAAATTCCATATAGCCTTTATTCCTCCTTTCCTAATTTTCAAGAATGAAGCTTTTATCCTAAGCTTCCTCTGGAGCAAGTACTGAAGTGTCTCTTAAGTAATAAGCTTTTGCCCCATTAGCTAAGACACCTTTTATTGCTTCAGCTACTGCATATACCTTTTGTACATCAGCATCAGTCTTGATTCCAGAAAATGATTTCTTTACATAAAGATCATTTCCGTTTTTGTCCTTCCCTTGATTAGTTTCAATAACCAAAGTAGTAGATGATATCTTTTTAGTTGCTGCCATCTGTAGCACCCCCTTTCACCTATTTATATATGGGTGAAAAAGAAAAACTACATAACTATGAGAGAAATAAATATATATTTGTTATCTAAGAGTACTTCTTTTGTTAGTTTTTTTCTTCTACATAGTCTTTTTTTAGAGAAGAGAGAAAGAAAGCATATTTGTTATCTAAGAATACTTCTTTTGTTTGTTCTTCTCTTTTACATAGTCTTTTTTTAGAGAAGAGAGAAAGATAGCATACTTGTTATCAAATAATATTTCCTTTGTTAGT
>JAQXTC010000145.1 GCA_029219285.1 Clostridiaceae bacterium | reverse complement strand
AGTAGAGCACCTAAAGCAGAAGGGGAACCTTTCGAAGTTGGCGCAAGATAATAATTAATTAAAAAAGGTTATATAATTCATTTGAATTATATAACCTTTTTATTATTGCAAATTATATTCTCTACCAATAACAATTGATTTTGATAAAGGAGAATGACCAATCTCCTGAGTTTTTATTATAGGAATATCTTTGTTGTCAATTATTTTTAGTATTTCTGAAGTAACATACTCTAAAGAATTATTTTCTTCCATTTCTGTGAAGGTTCCAAGTATTATACCAGCACATTCATTAAAGACACCCATTTGCTTATATTGAGTTAAATAGGTTTTAATCTTTTTTATGTCTCCTCCATAACTTTCAATTAAAACAAGTTTATCTTTAAAAGAAGGAAGATATGTAGTTCCTGCAAGTTTTAAAGTACATCTTAAGTTACCACCAACTACAACACCTTGCATTTTATTTCCTTGAAGCCATTCATATTGAAAATCTAATAAATTTTTATTATCGCCATTAAGATAATCAATTAAGTCATTAAGGGTTTTGTTAGTATTGTCATAAACAATACTTCTTAATTGGAACCAGTGGGATTCTAGTTTAGATTTAGAATACAAAGAATTTAAATAAACCGATAAATCGCTAAAACCAAAGAAAGGTTTTGGATGGTTTTTTATAGTATCAAAATCAACATATTCAAGGGTTTCATTAGCAAGATCACCGCCAGAAACATCAAATATAGCATCTATATTATCATTTAAATATAAATTCATTAGTTCCTTAGCTTTAGTTTTGCCATCATAACTAATAGCTTTTTCATAAATACATTTTGATTCATATATATTAAAGTCTTTTAATTTATTTTTTATTTCTTTTATAGTTGTGATATTTTTATCATAATCCAAGGGATTTGATAATGAGATTAAAGCTAAATTTTTCATTGTTATTCCTCCTTTGCTTTAATAGTAATGTAGTACAAAAAATAAAATAGTGCAACATAACTAAATACTACACTATTTTAAAAATATGTATTATTGCAAAATGCTTTTTTCTAATATGTCAGTAGCTTCTAATTTAGTGATATTCTTCACTAAGCTTATTTCTTCGATAAGTATCTTTTTTGTTTTGTTGAACATCTGATTTTCACTACTATTTAGTGGATGTTCCTTTTTAACTTTTGATAGATTATAACATACTTCCAAGCTATCTTTTAAAGTTCCTGATTTTAATTTTAAATTATTACTTTCAAGTCTGTCCTTACAACTTTTTGAATTAAGACTGGAATCTTCTGTAATCGAAGTTGAAATATTGTTTAATAAATTATCAAGAGATTCTCTTTCAGTTACTAATCTTATGTGTGCTTGAGAAATCCTATTTTCAGGCATTAATAACTTTAATGAATTGTTTAATAAATGAATAGTATAAAATAATTCATTATCACCCTTAAATTGTTTTTCCTCAATTTTATCAATAACCCCTACGCCCTGATTAGGGTATACTATTTGATCACCGATTTTGAACAATAAAATTGCACCTCCTAAAATGTTATAGTTATAGTATAACATAATTGCTATGAAAATAGCAAACCATTTATGGTACCACATAAGATATACGGTGTCAATGTAAAAAATATGGTGATTGGATATCGTTAATTAGATTTTTGCGACAATTACAAGGGTCTGTACATGTACAAACTTTTTTGGGTATGGAATCCATATATCTATCTATTGTTTTTTTATAAGATAATTTTAAAGATTTACGTAATTGGCTAATTATTAAGATACCGCCAACTGTAAAAACAAGTATTTTACATAAGTCAAATCCTTCGTTTAATGAAATGTTCTTTTTATTATAAAAAATTATATCCTTAAAAAAATAAGTGAAAAAGATACCTAAAGCAAAGTATAAAATATAAATAAAAGCATCTGCCCATTTAAACACTTTTTTCATAGTAATCATTTGTTTATAGTTTTTTTGCATGGTTGTTGTCAGCTTATTCATTTCTTTTATATCCATTCAATTTACCTCATTCTTACTTATGCTTAATTATATTCTTTGAATGAATTTTTAATACTTAATTTAAACTTAATGGTAAACGTATGAAAATAATGATATAATAATGATAATTATGGAATATTTTAATAGATGATGGAAGTTTTATAAATATATAGTTCGAGGAAGAAAATGGATAGGTTAAATTATTTAAATGATGATGTTAATAGTGTCTTAACTAAGGTTATTTTAGAAATTGACAGTGGTAAAGATAAAATTTTAAAAATCAGTGATACTTTACGTTCTCAATATATTAAAGAAAAAATTGAACTTGAAAAGGTTAATAATGAAATTGAAGAGATTATTTGCAAGGTTGATTTTTTGGAAAAACAAGATAAGATTATGAGAAAAAAACTTGCTGGCAATTTTAAAATTCTTGATGGCAATGAAGCTAGAATGGAGAGGGTATATAAAGAAGCTTTGGAAGTTAGAGTTGAATATATTTCTGCGCAAAAAGAAGAACAAAAATTACAAATGAGAAGAGAAAATTTACAAAGGTCCATAAAGTCCTATGAAGATAATATTCAAGAAGCAGAGACTGTTGCAGAGCAAGTTTCCATTGCTCTTAGATATTTAAATGGTGATTTATACAAGAAATTTGAAGATTTCGAAGATGAAAATAAATTAACCATTGGTATAAAAATGGTACAAGTTGAAGAGAAAGTAAGGAATAGGATTGCCAGAGAAATTCATGATGGACCAGCACAATATCTAGCAAGTATTGTAATGATGATTGATTTTTGTAAAAATATTTTAGAAAAAGATGTACAAAGAGGTCTAGATGAACTTACTAGTATTCAAGATAATGTTAAAAAGACATTAAAAGAAGTTAGAAGTATTATATTTGATTTAAGACCACCTTTTATGGAAGGAATATCATTAAAGGAAGCTTTTGAAGATTTAGAAGAAAGCTTTCAAGATGAAAGTAACATAACTCTGAAGTCAGAATATAAAGACATAAATTGTGAGCTTGATGTAAATATAAAAACTACTATCTATAGAATAGTACAAGAATTGCTTAGTAATATAAAGAAGCATTCACAAGGAACTGAAGCTTATTTAAGGATCGAAATGGGCAATAAAAATATTTATATAACAGCTAAAGATAATGGAATAGGCTTTGATTATGATGAAGAAAAGATAAAGAATAACAAAAGGTATGGACTTCAAGGTATGTTTAATAGAATTGAAGAATTAAACGGTGTAATAAAGGTAAAATCATCAGTAGGAAAAGGAACAGAATATAAAATAGTTATACCTAGAAGTGGGAGGAGATAAATTTGATTAAAGTAGCTATAGCAGATGATCATGCATTAATAAGAGAGGGACTTATTAGAATACTTGCCTGTGAAGAAGGCTTGGATATCGTAATTGAAAGTGAAAGCGGTAATGATTTATTAAAGAAAATGGATAATGAATCTCCAGATATCGTTTTATTAGATATGAATATGGAGGATGTAGATGGAATTACTACATTGAAAATAATAAAGGATAAATGGCCCAAAGTAAAAGTTATTATGCTAACAGTAGAAAAGCAAAAGAGAAAAATTAAAGAAGCGCTATTTTTTGGTGCTGAAGGTTACGTTTTAAAGGAATCAGCTGGTAGTGAAATTACAAAGGCTATTAAATCTGTATATATAGGACAACGTTATTTAGATAATGCTGTTGTGGAGACTTTATTTATTGAGAATGAATTAAATGATAAAGGTAGTTTGTTTGATGAATTAACTCCTAAAGAAGCAGTTATTTTATTAAAGTTATCTGAAGGTAAGAAAAATAAGCAAATAGCAGATGATTTGTATTTATCAGAAAAGACTATAAAGAACTATGTTACTAGTATCTTTAGAAAGATTGATGTAGAAGATAGGGTACAAGCTACCTTGTATGCTATTGATAATAATATAAGGGAATATTGTATAAGTAAAAAGTACGAGAATTAAAAAAGGACTAAAGTCCCCATAAAAAAGGGACTTTAGTTATCTAGTAAAATATTATGAATTATATATAATATAAGTATAGAAATTAATTCTTGCTTCGATAAGTAAGTTCACCCAAATTTACTTAATAAAAAGTTTCCCACCTAGATGGAGCAAGGTATTTATTTTTATCGTTTGCAGATAAATAACCTGGTCAATTTATTGGCCAGGTTATTTAAGTTGTATTAAAAAATTAATCTGATATAATTTGTAATTAAGTAGGTGAAAATAATGATTGAATATAAAGTTATATTTCAAAAAAGAAAATCTATTCAAATTCAAATTATAGAAAAGGATGTTATTGTAAAAGCACCAATACATACAAATAAAGAAATTATCGATTCATTTGTTAAGAAAAAAGAAAAATGGATTATTGAAACATTAAATAAAATTGATAAAAGAGTAGTTTTAGCAAAGGATGAGATATTATTTAATGGGGAAGTTGTAAAAAAGATAATTAATGTACAACCCTTTATGAAAAGAAATTTTGTGATATTTGATAATGATAAATTTATTATTAATGTAAAGAAAAAAGAAGATAGTGAAATTGCTTTGAGGAAATGGCTTATTTCTTATGCAGAAAAGAACTTTAAAGAAAAAGTTGCAAAGTACGAAAAGTTTTTTGATAAAAAGCCAACAAGTATAAAGATTAGAGAACAAAAAACTATTTGGGGAAGCTGTAGTTATGATAATAAACTAAGTTTTAATGTAAAGCTCCTTTTAGCTAGAGAGTCAGCTTTAGAATATGTTGTTGTTCATGAAATGTGCCATATGATACATAAAGATCACTCTAAGAATTTTTGGTCTTTAGTAGAAACCATTTATCCTAAGTATAAAGAAGAGGAAAGGTGGTTAAAGGAAAAGGGATATTTACTTAAGATTTAGAATGGATTCTAAAATTAATTAGAATCCATTTTTTCATTCTTTAATCTAACTTCCATTTGTGGGTAAGGAATATTGATTTTTTCTTCATCAAAACGTATTTTTACTTTTTCCATCAAGTTAAAATAAACTGTCCAGTAATTAGGAGTTTTAGTCCATACTCTAACAGTGTAGTTTACTGAACTATCGCCATGTTGAATAATATTAACAAAAGGTTTTGGTGTTTTTAATATTAAAGGTTCTTCCTTGATAACATTCCATAAAATATTTTTTACATTAGCTACATCGCTGTCATAGTCAACGCCGAAGGTTAAATCAATTCTTCTTGTTTTTCTTGCAGAATAATTAATAATGCTACTATCAGCTATTTTACCATTTGGAATAAGGATTTGTTTATTGTCGGCTGTTAGAAGATTTGTATAAAAAATTCTAATTTTCTCGACTTTCCCTGAGTATTCACCCACTTCAACAAAATCATTAACTTTAAAAGGTCTCATAAATAATAGAACAACCCCACCAGCAAAGTTAGCAAGACTACCTTGTAATGCTAATCCTAAAGCTAATCCAGCAGAAGTTAATACAGCAGCTAGACCTGTAGTATCAATACCTACATATCCAAAGACAACTAAAATTAAAATTAACTTTAAAATTATTTCAGAAAAAGCATGCAAAAAACTGTGCAAAGTAGGATCAAATCCTTTTTTATCAAGGATACTACTAAAAGATTTTATAACTTTATTGATAATCTTAAATCCGAAATATAGTACTAATATACCTATTAATAACTTTAAGCCGGCAGTAGTAAGCCGAGATATAAAACTTCCTATAAATATGTTTATATCCATTTTCTCAACTCCAATTATTATTCTTTCCATAGTATTAGCTAAAAATAAAATAAAATTCTTATTTAAATGAATTATTTGATATACAATTGCCTGATAAATGCAGAAATATTTAATAATTCTTTATTTAAATCAATATAATATAAAAACATGTTTAATTGGGGGTTAGATATGAAAATTAAGAATAAACTTGCAATACTAATTGTATCAGTGATGATATTAAGCTTTTTAACTTGTTGTTCAAATAAAGATAACGAAGTTAAAAATATAGGCATATTACAACTTATACAACATGAAGCATTGGATAAATCAAATAGTGGTTTCATTGAAGGGCTTAAGGAGAAGGGGTATTTAGATGGTGATAATATAAAAATAGAGCAGCAAAATGCTAATGGTAAACAAGACGTTGCTAATCAAATAGCTTCGCAATTTGCATCTGATAAGAAGGATTTAATCTTTGCAATTGCAACACCATCAGCACAAGCAGCTTATAATGCTTCTAAAGAAATACCGATAGTATTTACAGCTATAACAGATCCTGTAGATGCACAAATAGCTAAAAGTCTTGATTCATCCGGAACTAATGTAACAGGTACATCTGATAGAGTTGATGTTGAGGAAGAATTAAAGCTTTTGAAACAAGTAGTACCTGATGTTAAAACTTTAGGTTTTATTTATACTACATCAGAAGCTAATTCTGTAAGTCAGCTAAATGAATTAAAGAGTTTAGCACCTAAGTACAATTTGACTATAAAGGAAATCGGCATAGCTAATATAAATGAAATTAATCAAAACCTTACTACTGATGTGGATAATATAGATGCTCTATATGCACCTACAGATAATAATGTGGCAGCGTCTTATGCATTAGTTGGCGATATATGTGTAAAGCACAATAAACCAATAATCGCAGCAGAACCAGCGGCGGTAAGTGTTGGTGCTTTAATATGTAAAGGGATTGACTATTATGAACTTGGCAAAATGGCAGGATATAAAGCAGCAGAAGTTTTAGATGGCATAAAACCATCAGAAATTAAAATTGAAGCTATGAAGGATTTGAAAATTACCGTAAATACAGATGTTGCCAAGAAACTAAATATAACTATACCAGAAGAAATAGAGAAAAACTCTACAAAAGTTACTGGAGGGATTAATTAGTGGAATTGTTTGTTAGTGTAATGGAGCAGTCATTTTTGTTCGGGTTGGCTGCTATGGGGGTATACATTACTTATAAGATACTTGATTTTCCTGACCTTACTGTAGATGGTTCCTTTCCTTTAGGGGCTAGTGTATGTGCAGTCTTGTTAGTAAATGATGTTAATGCTTTTTTAGCAACCTTTATAGCATTTTTAGCTGGAGCATTGGCAGGTTTTTTAACAGCTTTTCTTCATGTAAAATTAAAGATTTCTAATTTAATGTCAGGAATACTTGTTATGATGGGTTTGTATTCGGTAAATTTAATAATTATGGGAAAATCAAATACACCATTATTTAATACATCATTAATTTTCGATTTAAGCATAAAACCAGTTTTTATAATTCTTATAGTCCTTGTTGCATTTAAAATATTGCAAGACTTATTTATGAAGACTAAACTTGGATTTTTATTATTTGCCGTAGGTGACAATGAACAAGTGGTTACAAACCTTGGGATAGATAAAGGAAATATAAAATTTATCGGACTTATGATTAGTAATGCCCTTGTAGCACTTTCAGGAGCTCTTACATGTCAGTATCAAGGTTATGCGGATGTGGGCAGTGGTACAGGTGTAGTGGTTAAAGCTCTTGCCTGCGTAATTATTGGCTGTTCGTTATTTGGCAGGTTCAAAAAAATAAAGGCAACCACAGAAGCTATTATCGGAACAATTATTTATTATACAGCTATAACTATTGCCATAAAGTTAGGGTTAAGTCCTAATCTTCTAAATTTACTTACATCAATTGTTATTGTTATAGCATTGTGCTTTGAAGGTGGAATCTTTAATAAAAATAGAAAATGAAAAAGGGAGAAGATAAATGCTAAAAGTAGTAGATATATCAAAGACCTTTAATCGAAAAACAGTCAATGAAAATAAGGTTTTCAATAAATTGTCTCTAAATGTTAATAAGGGAGATTTTATCTCTATAATAGGTTCTAATGGAGCGGGAAAATCAACTCTTTTAAATATTATTTCTGGTATGGTGCCATTAGATGATGGACAAATTTTGATTGATGGAAAAGATGTTTCTTATAAGGATGAGTATAGGCGATCCAAGGTTATAGGTAGAGTGTTTCAAAATCCCTGTGTAGGTGTATCGCCCAAAATGACTATCCTTGAAAATTTATCTTTGGCTGATAATAAAGGAAAACATTTTGGGTTAAGCCTTGCCATTAATAAAAATAGAATTGATTATTATAAAGAGTTATTAGAAGAGGTGGATTTAGATCTTCAGGATAAACTATATAATAATGTGGAATTATTATCTGGAGGGCAAAGGCAGGCTCTAACTCTCATTATGGCAGTTATGAGTAAACCAAAAGTTTTGCTTTTAGATGAACATACAGCAGCATTAGATCCCAAAACATCAGTGAAAATAATGGCCATAACCAGAAAGATTGTTTCGGAAAGTAAAATTACTACGCTTATGGTAACGCATAATTTGAAATATGCATTAAATTCAGGTAACCGACTACTTATGATGCATAGAGGAAAGATTGTTTTTGATGTTAAAGGTAAAGAAAAGCGAAGATTAGATTCGGAAAAACTAATGAATCTCTTTGAAGAAATAAATATAAAAAATGAATTAAGTGATAGGACATTGCTTGGTTAAAATAAACTAGCTTTAATAAGATATTATCTTGTTGAAGCTAGTTTATTTTTTAACGTCCAAGAAAGTATAAAATCGTACAAAAATATGTTAAAATATACTTTGACTTTATTAGAATAAGAGGTGGTTTTTTGTATAAGCCATTAGCGGATAAAATAAGACCTACAAATCTATCAGAAGTATGTGGACAAAAACATATACTTGGTAAAAATAAGATTTTAGATAGAATTGTTAAAAGTGGTACTGTAAGTAACATGATATTTTATGGACCACCTGGCATTGGTAAAACTACAGTAGCTAATATTATTGCAAGGTCTGCCAATAAACAATTTTATAAGTTAAATGCAACTAATGCATCTTTAAAAGATGTACAGGATATTTGTAAAGACTTAGATACTTTTATGGGTAGAGAAGGAGTTCTTCTTTATTTGGATGAAATACAAAATTTCAATAAGAAGCAGCAACAATCATTGCTTGAATATATTGAAGATGGAAGAATTACTTTAATAGCTTCAACAACAGAAAATCCATATCATTATATATTTAAAGCCTTATTAAGTAGATCAACAATCTTTGAATTTAAACCACTTAGTGAAGAGGATTTAAAAGAAGCAGTATTAAGAGCAGTAGATATTTGTAAAAAAGATTTTACTGAAACTCAATTAATTGTTGAAGATAAAGCTATTGATTATATAGTAGCCGCAAGTAATGGAGATGTAAGAAAAGCAATAAATGCTTTGGAAGTTGCAGTTAATTCAACAAATCCTAATCAGGATGGAATAGTTAAAATAGATTTAGAAGTAGCAAAAGATTGCACTCAAGCAAAGGTTGTAGCCTATGATATTAATGGTGATAGTCATTATGATTACTTAAGTGCACTGCAAAAGTCAATTAGGGGAAGTGACCCTGATGCTACAATTCACTATTTAGCAAGACTTATAAAAGCAGGCGATTTAATATCAATTTGTAGAAGACTACAAGTTATTGCTTCTGAAGATATTGGTCTTGCATATCCACAAGCAGCCATAATAGTAAAGTCTCTTGTGGATTCAGCTAGAGAACTTGGCTTTCCTGAAGCGAGAATTCCTCTTGCTGAGGCAGCTATACTTTTAGCAACTTCTCCAAAGTCGGATTCTGCATATCGTGCGATAAATGCAGCCTTAAGTGATTTGGAGACTATGAAAATAGATGATATACCAGATCATTTAAAAGATGCTCATTATCAAGGTGCTAAAGCACTAGGAAGAGGGGTTACATATAAATATCCCCATAGCTTCGAAAATCACTATGTAGAACAACAATATCTTCCTAACAACTTAAGAGGGAAAGTTTATTATGAATTTGGAGAAAATAAAATAGAAAAAACATCAAAAGAGTATTGGGATAGAATAAAGAAAAACAAGTAAAATAGAAGGTTTGGACTAATTATATAAATAAAGAATTTAATTCCTATAAAAATACTCAAATTTAATATTGACAATTTCCGAGTGAATTGCTATGATATAAACATAAAGCATAGTAATTCACTCGGCATTAAGGAGAGAGGAAAATGAAACTATCAACTAAGGGGCGTTATGGCGTTAAAGCAATGGTAGAACTTGCAATACACTATGGAGATACCCCTATATCAATCAAGACAATTTCAAAAAGGCAAAATATATCAGAATGTTATTTGGAACAGTTATTTGCACCGCTTAGAAAAGCAAAATTAATCGAAAGTATTAGAGGAGCTCAAGGTGGTTATGTTCTTGGAAAAGAACCAAAGGATATTACTGTTGCCGATATTATATATGTACTAGAAGGACCAATTGAAATATCTGACTGTATTGATGACTCTGCATGTGAAAAGTCTGATTACTGTGCCACTAGATTAGTCTGGGAAAAGATTAAAAACAGTATCGATGAGGTTATGAAGTCAGTCACACTGCAAGATGTTGTTGATGATTATAAAGATATGATGTTTAAACAACAAGAATTAAAGTTGGAAGTTGGAGGAAAATAAGATGAGAAAAGTTTACATGGATCATGCAGCTACTACATTTGTAAAACCAGAAGTGTTAGAAGAAATGTTACCATATTTCACAGAAAAGTTTGGTAATCCATCATCATTTTATGAAGCATCTAGAATAACAGCTAGAGCAATAGATGAAGCAAGAGGAAAGATAGCTAAGGCATTAAATGCTGAAAGCAATGAAATATATTTTACAGGTGGTGGTTCTGAAGCTGATAACTGGGCACTAAAAGGAATAGCTTCAGCTTATAAAAATAAAGGAAACCACATAATCACTACAAAGATTGAACACCATGCAATATTACATACATGTGAATATCTTGAAAAGTTGGGGTTTGAAATTACTTACTTAGATGTAGATAAAGAAGGTTTTGTAAATCCTGAAGATGTTAAAAATGCTATTACTGATAAAACTATTTTAGTTTCAGTTATGTTTGCAAATAATGAAATCGGAACTATTCAACCAATTAAGGAAATCGGAGCTATTTGTAGAGAACATAAGGTATTATTCCACACAGATGCTGTTCAAGCAGTTGGTAATGTTCCTGTAGATGTTAAAGAAATGAACATCGATTTACTTTCTTTAGCTGGACATAAGATATACGGACCAAAGGGTATAGGTGTTTTATACATTAAAAAAGGTGTAAGAATACATAACTTAATACATGGTGGTGGTCAAGAAAGAGCAAGAAGAGCAGGAACTGAAAATGTAGCTAGCATAGTTGGACTAGGAAAGGCAATCGAACTTGCAACTGAAAATCTTGAAGAACACATGAAGACATTAACAGTGTACAGAGATAAATTAATCGATGGAATCCTTGAAAAAATTCCGTATTCATATTTAAACGGACCAAGAGGTGACAAGAGATTACCTGGTAATGTAAATGTCCGTTTTACTTATATTGAAGGTGAATCAATACTACTTTCATTAGATTTTGAAGGAATTGCAGCATCAAGTGGTAGTGCTTGTACATCAGGATCATTAGATCCATCACACGTATTACTTGCAATAGGTCTTCCTCATGAACTAGCTCATGGGTCATTAAGACTTACTATGGGTGATGAAACAACTGATGAAGATGTGGATTATGTATTAGAAAAACTTCCACCAATTATTGAAAGAATAAGAAGTATGTCGCCATTATGGCTTGACCATGTTAAGAAGGGAGAAAATTAATTATGATATATACAGAAAAGGTAATGGACCATTTTAGAAATCCAAGAAACGTTGGAGAAATAGAAAATGCAGATGGAATCGGAGAAGTAGGAAACGCAAAGTGTGGAGATATCATGAGAGTATATCTTAAGATAGATGATAACACAATTACAGATGCTAAGTTTATGACATTTGGTTGTGGATCAGCTATTGCATCTTCTTCAATGGCTACTGAATTAATCAAAGGAAAGAAAGTGGATGAAGCTTGGGAATTAACTAATAAAGCAGTTGCTGAAGCATTAGATGGTCTTCCACCAGTAAAGATGCACTGTTCAGTATTAGCTGAAGAAGCAATTCACAAAGCAATCAACGACTACAGATCAAAAAACGGCTTAGAAGTTATTCCAATGAAAGAGTCTGGGGACGATTTACATGATCACGTTCACGGACACGATCACGAATAATTAAATGAAACCTAAAGTAGTAGTAGGTATGAGTGGCGGAGTTGATAGCTCTGTTACTGCATACCTTTTAAAACAACAAGGTTATGAAGTTATCGGTATAACAATGCAAATGGCGCCACAAGATCCTGACTTCGCTGAAAGAGAAGGGGGATGCTGCGGCCTTTCTGCCGTTGAGGACGCAAGACGTGTGTGTGATAAGATTGATATTCCATTTTATGTTTTTAACTTTAGAAAGAAATTTAGAGAAAAAGTTATCGATGACTTTGTAGGTGAATATTTAGCAGGTAGAACACCAAATCCATGTGTTCAATGTAATAAACATCTTAAGTTTGATGAACTTTTAAGAAAAGCTAGAGAAATAGGTGCAGAATATATAGCAACTGGTCACTATGCTAAGATAATTGATAAAGATGGTAGGAAATTATTATTAAAAGCAGATGATGACAAGAAAGACCAAACATATATGCTTTATAATTTCACTCAAGATCAATTAGCTCATACTTTAATGCCATGTGGTGATTATACTAAACCACAAATTAGAGAAATAGCTAAAGAAATAGGTTTAGCTGTACATAATAAAAAAGATAGTGAAGAAATTTGCTTTGTTACTGATAATAATCATGGAAGATTTATCACAGAAGATCAACCAGGTAAAGTTAAGCCAGGTAACTTTGTAGATAAAGATGGTAATGTCCTAGGTCAACATAAAGGAATAGTATATTA
The DNA here is from genome assembly GCA_029219285.1 of Clostridiaceae bacterium. Taxonomy (GTDB): domain Bacteria; phylum Bacillota; class Clostridia; order Clostridiales; family Clostridiaceae; genus Clostridium. The sequence continues at coordinate 4,472 of JAQXTC010000145.1, read as the reverse complement.
CACTATTGGTCAACGTAAAGGTCTAGGAATAGCTCTTGGTAGACCAATGTTTGTAACTGCAATCAATGCTAAGAAAAACCAAGTTGTTCTTGGTAGTAATGATGAAATCTTTAAGAATGAATTAATAGCTAAAGATGTTAACTTTATTCCTTTTGATAAACTAGAAAAGGAAATGAGAGTAACAGCTAAGGTTAGATATTCAGGCAGACCAGCCGAAGCTACTATTTATCCAGAACCTTACGGAAAAGTTAGAGTTGTATTTGATGAAAATCAAAGAGCTATAACTAGAGGTCAATCGGTAGTATTCTATGATGGTAATATCGTCGTTGGTGGCGGAATAATCGAGAAGATTAAATAACATATTATTATGCATAGTAAAATAAGTATCAGATATTATATCTGATACTTATTTGTTTTATAATGTTTTAACCATAAATATATACCAGAATAAAATTTCCTCTATGAGATAAACTAATTTTAGTTAATTTTGGGAGGAGGAATGTTTTTATGATGAGAAGCAAAGATTTATATTTTAAAAATGTATTAGATATTAAGGGTAAGAGAATTGGCTTAGCAAAAGAAATATTCATTGATTTTTACAAGGAAAAAGTAACAGGCCTTGGTGTGAATAAAACCTCCTTTATATCAAATAAAAACTTTATTGATATAAAAGATATTATAAACATTGAAGAAGAGATAGTAGCTCGTCAAGCTATTAATGGTAACGGACTAAAATTTTCAGAAATTAAGGATATGGATGTATTAGATCAAGAAGGTAATTATAGAGGAAGTGTTGAGGATATACTTATTGAAGAAGATACCTTTAATATAAAGGGATTAGTAATTAGTTCAGGATTAATTGACAAGATGATTAAAGGTAGAGAAATCATATTAATGAAGAAATCAATTTTAGGTGAAGATTTTATATTATACTTAGGTACATCAAGTGTAGTGCTAAAAAACATTCCTCATGAGGTGAACCATGAGTATGTTGAAAAAGCATAAAATAAAGTTAGCTAAATTATTTATTGCTATTTGTATTTTATTTGTTTGTATTATGTACTTTTTTATAGATAGTTTTAAAAAATCTATAAATATAGTAGTTATATCAATGATAATTGCCTACTTATTAAACCCGTTAAAAAGAAAATTGCAGAGACTATGTAATATGAAAGTTTCAACAGCTTCATTTATAATAGTGTTTGGTATTATTTTTTTTATAATTGCTGCATTAATTTTATTAATTCCAAGTATTTTGCGAGAAATAAATAATTTAACTCCTACTTTAGAATCCATTGAAGATGATATTCAAGATATGGTATATAAAATGAAGTTTATGAACTCTTCTTTTGCACGGTATGTTTTTGATGAAGGAAGAAGTAAAATTCAGTTGATAATAAATGAACTTCCTCAAAGTTTAGTTGAATATTTGATATTCTTTGGTGAAAATGTGGTATCATTAGCGATAATGCCAATAATTATATATTATTTCTTGGCTTATAGTAATAAAGTTGCAAAGTTCTTTTACTCTTTTATATCCATAAAGAAACGTGGTATGGTTAAAAGAATTGTCATTGATATAGATAAAATGCTTGAAAGATATATAGAAAGTCAATTGTTGTTATCATTAATAATAGGAATCTTTACTTTTGTATTTTTACTTATTTTTGATGTGAAGTTTTCCTTTTTATTATCATTATTAAATGGAATAGCTAATATAATACCTTACTTTGGTCCCTTAGTTGGGGGAGCTCCTATAGTGGCAGTGGTACTTCTAGACTCACCAAGAAAAGCTGTATGGGTAATTGTTTATTTATTAGTCTTGCAACAGATAGAAGGTAATATACTAGCCCCTAAAATCACAGCAGATAATACTGATATGAATCCGTTAGTAATAATTATTCTTTTATTAATAGGAGAGAACATTGGTGGGTTTATAGGCATGATTTTAGTAATACCTATAGCAGTTGTACTTAAGGTAATATATGAAGACATAAAATATTATCTTTTTTAATATATAGCTAATATGCATATAAAAATATTGACATATTATAAAAGATAAAATATAATTTTATTGAATTAAATACGTAGGCGATGATTAGGATTAGTAGATTTTTATTTTCTATATAGAGAGAAAGTGGTTGGTGAAAACTTTTTAGAAAAAACTTCGAAGCTACCTAGGAGCTAATTATTAAAACTAAGAGATGTTAATAGAAGTATTAGCATAATTAGGGTGGTACCGCGGAAGATATGCTTTCGTCCCTTGTTTGTTGGGATGAAGGCTTTTTTTATATTCAATATGGAGCTTAAGACAATGAAAAATTTAGGTGCAAATGATTTCAGAGAAGAATTTTTAAAGTTCTTTGAAAGTAAAGGACATCTTAGAATGAAGAGTTTTTCTCTTGTTCCAAAAAACGATAAAAGTTTATTATTAATTAACGCAGGAATGGCTCCATTAAAGCCATACTTTACTGGACTTCAAGAACCACCAAGAAGAAGAGTAACAACTTGCCAAAAGTGTGTTAGAACTGGTGATATTGAAAACGTAGGTAAGACATCAAGACATGGTACTTTCTTTGAAATGCTTGGTAACTTCTCTTTTGGAGATTACTTTAAGAATGAAGTTATTCCATGGGCTTGGGAATTTATCACTGAAGTATTAGAAATTCCAAAAGATAAGTTATATGTAACGATCTATCTTGATGATGATGAAGCATATGAAATATGGACTAAGAAAACAGATATAGATCCAGCAAGAATCTTTAGATTAGGTAAAGATGATAACTTCTGGGAAATCGGTGTTGGACCATGTGGACCATGTACTGAAATTCACTATGATAGAGGAGACGGAAGCATAAGAAAGGTAGAAGATTTCTTAGAAGCTGCTGATGAAGATAGAGTAGTTGAATTCTGGAACCTTGTATTCACTCAATTTGATAAAGATGAAGATGGAAACTACAACAGACTTGAACATCCAAACATAGATACTGGTATGGGTCTTGAAAGAATTACGACTATAATGCAAGGTGTAGATAATATTTTTGAAATAGATACAGTTAAAAATATTTTATCAAAAGTATCTAAAATATCTGGAGTTAAGTATGGCGATAATAATGGATCTGATGTTTCATTAAGAATCATTACAGATCACGTTAAAGCTGTTACATTATTAATTTCTGACGGGGTAGCTCCAAGTAATGAAGGTAGAGGATACGTTCTAAGAAGATTACTAAGAAGAGCTGCTAGACATGGTAGATTATTAGGAATTAAAGAATTATTCTTAACTGAAGTCGTTGATGAAGTAATAGAAAATTATGGTGGAGCATATCCAGAACTTAAAGAAAATGCTGCATACATTAAGAAGATTGTTTCATTAGAAGAAGAAAGATTCAACGAAACAATAGATTCAGGAATGAACATTCTTTTAGGATATATTGATGAATTACTTGCTAAGAATGAAAAGACTTTAGATGGTAAGAAAGCATTTAAGCTTTACGATACTTATGGTTTCCCTTATGAATTAACAGAAGAAATCTGTGAAGAAAAAGGATTGAACATAGATAGAGCAGTATTTGAAAAAGAAATGGAAGATCAAAGACAAAGAGCCAGAGATGCAAGAGGTGAATCTTCTTACATGGGTAGTGAAGAACTTCCAATCAATAAGATAGATGCAGGAATCAACAGTGAATTCGTAGGTTATACTGAAAGAACAGTAGAAGGTGAAGTTTTAGTTATTGCTAATGACGAAGATTTCAAGGATGAATTAACTGCAGGTGAAAAAGGATATATCTTAACTGACAAAACTCCATTCTACGCTGAAATGGGTGGTCAAGTAGGAGATAAAGGTGAAATAGTTACTGATAATGCTAAAGTAGCAGTATACAACACTAAGAAAAATGTTGGTGGTAAGACAATTCACTATGTAAAAGTAGTTGATGGAACTATCAAGAAGGGTGATAAAGTAACACTTAAGATTGATAATGCAAGAAGAAATAACATTGCTAAGAACCACACTGCAACTCATATGTTAGATGCAGCATTAAAAGAAATAGTTGGCGATCACATAAATCAAGCAGGTTCATATGTTGATGATGAAAGATTAAGATTTGACTTTACTCATTTCCAAGGCTTAACTCCAGAAGAAATAGATAAGGTTGAAGCATTAGTAAATGCTAAGATTATGGAAGTTTACAATGTTGAAACTAAGCTTATGACTATAGAAGAAGCTAAAAATAGTGGAGCTGTAGCACTATTTGATGACAAATACGGAGATAAAGTTAGAGTTGTTTGCGTAGGTGAATTTTCAAAGGAACTTTGCGGTGGTACTCATGTAACTAATTCAGGTGAAATTGGATTATTCAAGATATTAACTGAATCAGGTGTAGCAGCTGGTATTAGAAGAATTGAAGCAGTTACAGGATTTAATGCAATGAAATATATTGAAGAAAAACAAAAAACATTAAAAGATGCTT
>JAQXTC010000144.1 GCA_029219285.1 Clostridiaceae bacterium | reverse complement strand
TTTATCTTCTGTAAGTTCAAACAACATTTTCCCATTGGATTTATTAATTACCATATCTCTTGACCTCTAACTCTTTTAAATCTTTTTCTATACATAACGGATAGATAATCTTATTTATTCTAAATGGTTTATATGTTCCCTTTTCAACATTAAAATTCGTATATATTGAATTTGTCTTTATATCTTTAACTTTATCTAAACCAAATTCTAATTTTTCTTTACCCTTGGTATTTAAAATCTTAAATTTCTTGAAAACTGTACTATAAATAACCATTGGATAGCTTATATTTTTGAATATTAATATAATTGCTATTAAGGTTACAAAAAAAGCAGTAACTCCTAATATAAAGCTATCTTTAAGAATATCCATGACAATCATAGATAAAAATAAGCCTATTGCATATGTCGGAATCATTAAATCATCACATTTACTAAATAAAACATTCTCCTTAGAAATTTTATCAACTAATTGTTTTAGTTGCTCCTTTTGTCTATTGTCCATTTTATTAAAATACATTTCAGTATACTTATTATCATAATTCAAAATGTGTAATCCATCTTTAGTTATTAAAGCACTTCTAATATCCTTAACTTCAATAATCTCAGTATTAAATAAAAAATATAATATTAACTTATCATCTATAAGCTCTATTTTTTTCTTCCCCTTTTTATTTGTTACTAACATATTTTCTCCCACCTTTATACACCTCGCCTATTTTTCATAATATACCACAACGATTTTTACATGTCAATTTGCCTCCACCTATAAAAATTCAACTGATTTTAAAGCATCAATCATATTAATCTTTTTTAATTTTATATGCATCATTATCATAACAATAACTGAGAATAGTAAAGTAAATATTCCTGCAGTTACATATCTCATTAAATGCACCTCTGGTACCATCATCATATTATCAAGTTCCGCTGTTTTTAGTATGTACAAATATACATATTTCCCAAGTACTGAACCCGTAAGTATACCCAAGATTGTAAGTATTATGTTTTCTCTTAAAATATACATAGTAACTTCGTTATCATAGAACCCTAGTACCTTTATAGTAGAAAGTTCTCTTATTCTTTCCGAAACATTTATATTATTTAAGTTATAAAGAACTATAAAGGCTAAACCTCCTGCCGAAACTATAATTACTACCATTACAAGATTCAAGCTTTCAGAAGAAGATTTTGCTGACTCTACTAAATCACTCATAAAAGTAACGTTATCAACTTTTTTACACTTTAATATTTCTTCAGATATTTCTGCATTATCATCTATGTCCATCTTTAAAAACTGTGCATTAAAATTAACATCTTGGTTAAATATCTTTTTATAATAAGCTGGCGACATATAAATTGTATGGGATGTGTAATTTTCTGCTATATTCGATACCTTTAATTCGAAAGTATCATTATCAGCATTTTGCATTTCAATATAATCGCCAACCTTAACCTTTAAAAGCTTAGAAAGTTTTTCATTTATTGTTACACCTTCGTCATCAATAGAATATAAATCCTTAGTTACTCTGTCTCTTAATGTAATATAATTTGCAAATCCTTTTGCATCCTCTGGAACATAAAGAGAAGCTGTTTGCTTATTCATTCCTTCTTTATTTAAAGTCACTAATTCTTGATGCATATTTATGCTACTTTCAAATTCATCAATAGATTTTAGAACCTCATTATATTCCTTATTAACTTCTTCATCTGTATCTAAATTTAAAATAACCATAGCATCATAATTCCAAAGCTCTCCAAACTGTCTGTCAACAATAAGATCATTTGATGCCTTTAGCGAAAATCCAAGAACAAGCATCGCCATACAACCTGCTATTCCAAAAACAGTCATCAGCATGCGTTGCTTATATCTAAATATATTTCTAAGGGTAACTTTTTGGTTAAAGTTAAACCTCTTCCAAAGGGGTGTTATTCTTTCTAGCAATATCTTTTTACCTATTTTAGGTGCCTTAGCTCTCATAAGATCACATGGCTTGTTGGAAAGTTCTCCTCTTAAAACAACTAATGCTGCACCAACAGTACATGCAATGGAAATTAGCAGAGCTTGAATTACAAAAGAAGTATAAAAAACAATTTCTAATTTTCCTACATTAAACAAACTTGAATAAGCTCCAAATATTATTCTTGGAAACAAATTGCAACCAACTACTATTCCTAAAATACTTCCTATTACACTTGCAAAGGCTGCATAAAATATGAACTTTTTAGATATTTCATAATCACTATATCCAAGAGCCTTTAATGTACCAATTTCTATTCTTTTTTCTTCAACCATTCTTGTCATAGTAGTTAAACAAATCAAAACTGCTACTAAGAAAAAGAATAATGGTAAAAAGCTAGCTATATTTTTAATGCTATTTATTGCATCTTTATATGCTGAATAGCCTGAAAGATCATTTCTATCGAAATAATAATACCTTCTATCATTAAATAAATCTTTTAGATATTCATTGTTATCTTCCATAAGTTCTTTGTATTCATCACTGTATGTATCAATATCTTGTACATTTTTAAATTTCACAAATAACTCTGTATATACATTTGTATTAATATTTTCCTTATTTATTACTGCAAAATAATCTACAGTTCCCTTACCTACATTAGAAGTTCCACGGGAAGCATTTTCAATGTACATAGGACTATTTACAAAGCCAACAATCTTATAGGATTTTGCATTAAAGAACATTAGCGATTGAATATCTCCATCAATTTCAAAGGTATCACCTATTTTATAATTACTATCATAGTTTAATGCTCTTGTATCTAAAACAATTTCTTCAGCATTTTCAGGAAGTCTTCCTTCTACTACCTCTAAAGTATTAATATCTTCCTTGGCATTAGTATCATATTCCATAAACTTAACTACATTACCACTGTTACTTAGGCTTACATCAAAACTTTTTGCTGCTTTATAACTTAAAATCTTATCATTGTCTTCAAGAAGTTTAATATCTTCCTCTGTAAATCCTAAAGGTGCTACTATCTTGCTATCCATTAAATTTAGATTTTTATAATATTTATTCGAAGCATTATTCATATCAGGGCTTGTTGATTTTATTCCTGAAAAGAATGCTGTTCCCAAAAATATGATTAATAAAATAGAAATAAACCTAGCTTTTGATGATAGAATTTCTCTAACTATAGATTTTTGATAAGTTCTCCTCTTTTGCATAATCTTAAATCTTCTCCCCTCTACCATTCAATATTTTCAACAGGAATAGGATTTTCATTTATTTCGATGGCTTTTACCTTGGCATCGTTAATATGTATAACTCTATCTGCCATTGGCGCAATAGCTGTATTATGTGTTATAACAATTACTGTTGTTCCAGTATTTCTACATGTGTCTTGTAAAGTCTTTAGTATTTGTTTACCTGTCTTATAATCAAGAGCACCTGTTGGTTCATCACAAAGTAAAAGTTTAGGATTCTTAGCAATAGCTCTTGCTATAGATACTCTTTGCTGTTCCCCTCCTGAAAGTTGTGCTGGGAAATTATCCTTTCTATTTTCTAATCCTACAAGTTCTAAAGTTTTGTCCACATCTAAAGCATTTTTAGAAATTTGAACTGCAAGTTCAACATTTTCTTTTGCTGTAAGATTCTGAACTAAATTATAAAATTGAAACACAAAACCTACATCATCTCTTCTAAACTTTGTAAGGCTTTTACTGTTAAACTTAGATATATCAGTACCATCTATAATTACCTTCCCTTCGTCAGGTGTGTCCATTCCACCTAAAATATTAAGTACTGTAGATTTTCCAGCTCCACTTGGGCCTAAAATAATAACAAATTCACCCTTTTCAATGGAAAATGTTATGCCATTGTTTGCTGCAACAACACTTTCTCCTACCTTGTATCTTTTATACTCATCAATAACCTCTATGTATGACATATTCTCTTTCCTCCTAAGTTTTCATCAAATAAATACTACGTTTATTTAACAAGAAAATCTATAGGATAAATTTCCCATAGATTTTTTCTTTCTATTTTATTTTCTTTTTAATTCCTTCATAAAGATAATCAAGATATTCTGTATTAACATTTTCTTGTCTTAAAGTTTCTAATCTTTCTTCTGCACCTTTAATGCTTTCCTTAGCTTCTCTAAAATCCTTTTGTTTAATACATCTACTTGTATAGTCTAAAAGGTAATCAACCTTCTTTACAAGTCTTGCTAAGTCTTCTCTATCTTCATTAACTAGTTCAACTAACAAAGGGTAAATCTTATGTGAAGTTGTATCTTTTACTGAAAATAAAAAATCATTTTTCTTACTTGTTATTTTAGCCATTTATCTCATCCTTTCGAAAGAATTATGCAAGCTCCTTTTTGCCTGTATATAATTCATAATATCTTCCCTTTTGCTCTAAAAGCTCATCATGGTTTCCTCTTTCAATGATTTCACCTTGTTCTAACACCATTATAGCATCGGAATTTTTAATTGTAGATAGTCTATGGGCAATTACAAACACAGTTCTACCTTCCATAAGTTTATCCATTCCTTCCCCAATAAGCTTTTCTGTTCTTGTATCTATAGAACTTGTAGCTTCATCCATAATAAGTACCTTAGGATTCATTACTGCTGCTCTAGCAATTGCAAGTAGTTGTCTTTGTCCTTGAGAAAGCCCTTCACCATCGCCAGTTAATATTGTATCATATCCATTTGGAAGATGTTTAATAAAGGTATCTGCATTGGCAAGCTTAGCTGCTTTTATTACCTCTTCATCGGTAGCCTTTAAATTACCATATCTAATATTATCTGCAATAGTTCCCGTAAATAAATGTGTATCTTGAAGAACTATACCTATAGATTTTCTTAAATCATCCTTTTTAATATCAGTAATATCTTTGCCATCATAATAAATTGTTCCTGAATTAATTTCATAGAATCTATTTATTAAGTTAGTAATTGTAGTTTTACCAGCTCCAGTGGATCCTACAAAAGCAATCTTTTGACCTGGCTTTGCATATAATGATATTCCCTTTAAAATAGTCTTCTTTTCATTATATCCAAAAACTACATTTTCAAATCTAACTTCACCTTTAACATCATCAAGAGATACAGTTCCTTCATCTATTTCCGATTCTTCATCCAATACCTTAAATATTCTTTCAGCACCTGATAAAGCTGCTAAAATAACATTTACTTGTTGAGACACCTGTTGAATTGGTTGAGTTATTTGACGAATGTATTGCATAAATGACACAAGTGATCCTATGTCAAAAGCACCCGCTATAGTCATTACACCACCAATACAACATGTTAAAGCATAATTTATATGTGATAAATTACCTAAAGTAGGCATCATGAAGCCAGCATAAGTTTGAGCATTAGTTTGGGCTACTCTTAAAGTCTCATTTTTTTCCTTAAACTCTTCAATTGCCTTATCTTCATGACAGAATACCTTAACAACCTTTTGTCCTTCTATCATTTCTTCAACAAATCCATTAACATCACCAATATTCTTTTGTTGCAAGCCAAAATAGTATTTACTTTTAGCACCTAATTTTTTCACAAGGAAAATCATAAATCCTATAACACAAAATGTAATAACACTTAATAATGGACTTAATACAACCATCATGATAATCATTCCTATGAAAGTTATCAATGAAGATAGTATATTGGTTAAACTGTTATTTAAGGCTTCGCTAATATTATCAATATCGTTAGAATAAAGACTCATTAGATCGCCGTGATTATTAACATCAAAATATTTTATAGGTAGAGATTGCATTTTATCAAATAAATCTTTTCTTATATCTTTTATTGTGTTCTGAGCTACTTTTACCATTACTCTTGCATAAATATAAGTCGATGTTGCACCAAATACAAAAACACCAGCTATAATTATCAGCATCTTAAAAAGTCCTTTAAAGTCACCAGGTAAAATATAATTATTTACTAATGGCTTTAAAAAGTATGCATTAGCTACCATTACAACAGAACTAATACATAAAAATAATAATACTACTACAAGTGAAAACTTGTATTTTCCAAGGTAACTCATTAATCTCTTAATTGTTTTACCCATATTCTTAGGTTTAGCTGATTTCTTTTTATCCTTATTCACAAAGACCAACTCCTTCCTGTTGCGAATTGAATACATCTCTGTAAATTATACTTCTTTCCATTAATTCCTCATGAGTTCCCATATCTGATATTCTTCCATCATCCATAACAATAATTTTATCCGCACTAGAAACTGATGATATTCTTTGGGCAATTATTATTTTAGTAGTATCCTTTAAATCCATTGCAAAAGCTTGTCTTATCTTAGCATCCGTTGCAGTATCAACGGCACTTGTACTATCATCTAAAATAATTATCTTAGGATTCTTTAAAAGTGCTCTAGCAATACAAAGTCTCTGTTTTTGTCCACCAGAAACATTTACTCCACCTTGACCAAGGTCCATATTAATGCCACCAGGTAATCTTCCTATAAATTCATCTGCACAAGAAGATTTACATGCTTCTTTAATTTCTTCCTCAGTAGCATTTTCATTACCCCACTTAAGGTTTTCTAGTATGCTTCCTGAGAATAATGTATTCTTTTGAAGAACCATGGCTACTTCATTTCTTAAAGTTTCAATATGATAATCTTTCACATTTATATCACCAACTAAAACTTCACCAGAAGTTACATCATAAAGTCTTGGAATAAGTTGCACTAAGGTTGTCTTAGCAGAACCTGTACCACCAATAACCCCTATAGTCTCTCCAGAATTTATTTTAAAATTAATATTCTTAAGATTTAACTCTTTACTATCTTCTTCATACGTAAAACTTACATTTCTAAATTCAATGTCACCATTTTTAACTTCAATTATGGGATTTTCACTATCCTTTATATCTGGTTTTTCTTCTAAAACTTCAATAATACGTTTTGCTGATGCTATTGAACGTGAAAGCATCATTAAAACCATAGAAATAAGCATTAGAGAAATAAGTATTTGTACAGAGTAAGCTAAAAAGCTTGAAAGCTTTCCTACTGTTAATGTACCTTCATATACCATATGACCACCAAACCATAGGATTCCAATTATAGTACCAAAAATACAAAGTTGCATAACTGGCATATTTAAAACAACTATACCAAAGGCTTTTTCAGAAGCTTGAACTAAATTTTCATTAGCTTCTTTAAATTTTTTCTTTTCTTTATTTTCTCTTACAAAGGATTTAACAACACGAATAGCTGTTAAGTTTTCTTGAACTATTGTATTCATGTTATCTATCTTTCCTTGCATCATTCCAAACATGGGTTTAACCTTATTAATAATCAAGTAGATAGCGCCTACAAGTATAGGCATAGATACAAGGAAAATCATTGATAGTCTTGTACTTATTGATAAAGAAAGAATGCAAGCACATATAAGCATCATTGGCGCTCTTACCAAAAGCTTAATCCCCATAGTTAATGAATTTTGAATTAAAGTTATATCAGTTGTTAAACGTGTAATTAATGATGCCGTACTAAACTTTTCTATATTTTTAAATGAATAAGTTTGTATTTTTCGATATTCCGCTTCTCTAAGTTCTGCACCAAAACCTTGTCCTGCTATGGCAGCATACTTAGAAAGAGCCAGTCCAAAAGAT
>JAQXTC010000143.1 GCA_029219285.1 Clostridiaceae bacterium | reverse complement strand
GTTGTTGATTCAGGTGGAATGGGATTATATATAATTCTTCAAGGTATGACTGCAGCATTAAAAGAAGGAATAGTTGCAGAAATTAAAGATGTTAATATTTCTGAAGGTGGAACAGCAAAGACAGGAGCTAAGTCTACTGAGGATGTTGACATAAAGTTTGGTTATTGTACTGAATTTATAATTTTAGGCGATGCAAGTCGTGCAAATGAATTCCAAAGTGAAATTGAAAACTTAGGTGATTCTATGATTGTTGTTGGTTATGATGATGTGATTAAGTGCCATATTCACACTAATGATCCAGGACTTGTATTATCTAAGGCTGTAAAACTTGGTGAATTATCAAAAATTAAGATTGATAACATGAGAGAAGAGCATAGAGAACTTCTTATGTCTAAGGAAGAAATTGAAGAAAATTCAGAAGAGGAAAATGAAGTTGCAGTTGAAGCTAAGAAATATGCTTTTGTTACTGTTGCAATGGGAGCAGGAATAAGCAATATATTCAAAGACTTAGGAGTTGATTACGTAATTGAAGGCGGTCAAACAATGAATCCTTCAACTCAAGATATATTAGATTGCGTTAATAAATTAAATGCTGAACATATATTTATCTTACCTAACAATAAGAATATAATTATGGCAGCTAACCAAGCAGCAGAGATTTCTGATAAAGATGTTAGAGTAATACCTACTAAGTCAATACCACAAGGTATTACATGTGTAACAATGTTTAATGCTGATGCAGAAGTTGATGAAAATGAAGAGGAATTAAAAGATGTTATGGAAACTGTAAAAACTGGTTCTGTAACTTATGCTGTAAGAGATACTGAAATTGATGGTATTGAAATTAAGGAAGGCAACTTCTTAGGTCTTGTAGAAAACAAGATTAAAGAAGTTGGAACTGATAAGTTTGAAGTTTCTTCTAAAGTTTTAAATGATATGGTTGATGATGATAGTGAACTTATCACAGTATTCTATGGCCAAGATGTAACTGAAGATGAAGCAAATGAATTTGTTTCTAAATTAGAAGATAAGTATGATGATTTAGATGTTCAATTATATAAAGGAGATCAACCTTTATATTATTTCTTAATGTCAGTTGAATAATTTTACAGGTATTATATTGTGGTTTACAAGGGAGCACCTAAATTTTAGGTGCTTCTTATTTGTTATATGGAGGATAGAAAATATATGGATATTTATAGTTCTGTATCTAATTTAAAAGGTGTAGGACCAAAAGTATTAGAAAAATTAAATCGAGCGTCAATTTTTAATATTTTAGATTTGCTTTTGTATTTTCCAAGAGATTATGAATTTTTAAGTGGGAATCCTTCTTTTGAAACTATAGATGGAGAAGGAAAGCAAATTCTTACATGTACTGTAAAGGCTATAAAGAGGGATATTAGAACGAGAAATGGTAAATACTTATCTACAATTGAGTTCGATTATATGGGCCATAAAGTTGAAGGTAAGTGGTTTAATCAACCTTATATAAAAAATAGTTATCGAGTAGGTAATAGTTATAATTTAATGGGTAAGTTTAAAAGAGTAGGTAATATGTTAGAAATTATTAATCCCATAGTCGCCTGTCAAGATGCATTGCAAAGTGAGATTAAGCCTATATATTCACTAAAGGGTGATTTGACAGATAAGCTTTTGACTAAACTTATTAGCGGAGTTTTAGATAATGTTAAGATTAATGAAAATTTACCACAGGATATATTAACTAAATATGAACTTATTTCACTAGATAAAGCAATAAGGGAGATTCACTTTCCGAAAGATAAGGAGATTTTAAAGTCTGCTATAACTAGATTAAAATTCCAAGAGTTATTTACATATTCAATGAAATTACTTTTATTAAAAAGAAAAATTAAGGGAAGTAGTAATGGTATGAGCTTTCCATGGAATGAAAAATTAGCAGAATTGAAAAAAGCATTACCTTTTGAACTTACAGGGGCTCAAACAAGAGTTGTTAGGGATATATTAAGAGATCAAAAAAGTCCATATCCAATGAATAGACTTGTACAGGGAGATGTGGGTAGTGGTAAAACTATAGTTGCTTTTATAGCAATATATAATGTTTATACTAATGGGTATAAATCAGCATTTATGGTTCCTACAGAAATTTTGGCTCACCAACATTATGAAGAAGGTAAAAAACTTTTAGAGCCTTTTGGTGTTGAAATTGAATTATTAACAGGAAGTACTTCAGCAAAGGAGAAAAAGAGAATAAAAGAAAGAATTAAACAAGACGAACCAATAGTTATTATTGGAACACATGCTCTTATTCAAGAAGATGTTGATTTTAATAAATTAGGTCTTGTTGTTACTGATGAACAGCATAGGTTTGGAGTTGAACAAAGAAGTAAACTTATAAATAAAGGTAAAAGAGCTGATTGTCTTGTGATGACGGCAACTCCAATACCAAGAACATTAGCCCTTTACTTATATTCAGATCTTGATGTATCGGCAATTGATGAATTGCCTCCAGGAAGAAAGAAGATTGATACAAGATTCTTTAATGAACAAGCAAGGGATAAGGCATATCAGCTAGCTCTTGAAGAAGTAGATAAGGGTAGGCAAGTTTATGTTGTTTGTCCTCTGATAGATGAAGATGAGAAGGAACAATTAAATTCTGTTGAAAGTGTTTATAATAAACTTAAAGGTGGTGTCTTTAAAAATGTAGAAGTAGAAATTCTTCATGGAAAAATGAAGCCTCAAGAGAAAGATGAGATTATAGGTAGATTTAAAGATGGACTAACAAAGGTATTAATTTCTACAACAGTTATTGAGGTTGGAGTAAATGTTCCTAATGCATCAGTGATGATTATAGAAAATGCTGAAAGATTTGGTTTGGCACAACTTCATCAGTTAAGAGGTAGAGTTGGAAGAGGTCAATATGCTTCATATTGTATTCTTATTGCTAATGCAAAATCTAATGTAACCAAGAAGAGAATGCAGATTATGACAGAATCAACAGATGGATTTTTTATTTCGGAACAAGATTTAAAGCTTAGAGGTTCAGGTGAAATGTTTGGTATGAAACAAAGTGGAGCAGAAGGGCTAGTTTTAGCAGACATATATGAAGATGTTAATATGTTAAGATGTGCTAGAGGAGAAGCTAAACTTATTCTGGATAAAAAAGATAATGAAAATAAACAAATGGTGTATGAAATATCAATGGGACTTGAGAAGTCAAGTAAATATATATGTTTTAATTAATAAATTGTATATGCCGATTGATTATGATAAAATAGAAATAATGTAATCATGGAGGAGGACTAAAAGTGAGAATAATTGCAGGAAAAGCAAGAGGACATAAATTGTTATCACCCACTACATTAGAAACAAGACCAACACTTGATAGAGTTAAGGAAGCTATGTTTAGTTCTATACAAATGCGTATTCCTGGTGCTGTTGTAGTTGATGTGTTTGCTGGTACTGGAAGTTTGGGTTTAGAATCTGCCAGCAGAGGTGCTGAAAGAGTTTATTTAATAGATAAAAGTGATACAACATATCCTTTATTAAAGGAAAATGTAGAAAACTTAAAATTTCAAGATTTTTGTACAACATTAAAAATGGATTCTTATGAGGCATTAAAAATGCTTAAGAATAAAGGTGAAAAATTTGACATAATCTTTATTGATCCACCATATTGTAGAGAAATGATTCCGGAAGCTATAAAAATTATTAAAGAAGAAAATATGTTAAATGAAGATGGAATAATAGTAACAAAGATTGATAGCATTGAAGAGATTTATGAAGGTTATGAGGACATAAGACTTAGTAAAAGTAAGAAATATGGAAACACAACTGTTTGCTATTATGAATATTAAGGAGGAGCTAAATTGAAAACAGCTGTTTATCCTGGCAGTTTTGATCCTATAACATTGGGACATCTTGACGTAATAAGAAGAGGAGCAAAAGTATTTGATAGAATTGTTGTCGGGGTTTTAGTAAATGTAGATAAAAAAGGTTTGTTTGATATAGAAGAGAGAGTTGAACTTATAAAAAGAGCAACTAAAGATATACCAAATGTTGAAGTAGTAAGTTTTAAAGGGCTTTTAATAGACTTTGTAAAACAATACGATTCGAATGTTATTTTAAAAGGATTAAGAGCATTATCTGATTTTGAATATGAATTTCAGATGGCTTTAATGAATAATAAGCTTGATAATGAAGTTGAAACACTATTTATGATGACTTCAGCTGAGTATTCATATTTAAGTTCATCTGCGGTAAAACAAGTGGCAAAATTTGGCGGGTCTCTTGAGGGGTTAGTGCCTGCTGAAGTAATACCAGATGTGATTAACAGAATAAGAAAGTTGTAAAAGGGAGAAGGAGGAGCTTTATGAGTTCATCGATGGATGTTAATATAATTGAATTATTAGAATATCTACAAGATTTAGTTGATAATTCACCAAAGGTGCCTATTAGTGGCAAGACAATGATAGATAGAAAAGAAGTTTTGGATGTGATTGATCAGATTATAAATTATTTACCTGATCAGTTTAAAAAAGCTCAATGGATAATGAATGAAAGAGAAAGAATTTTAACTGAAGCAAAAAAAGAATACGATTCTGTAAAAAAAGAAACAGCAGAAATGATGAGACAAAATATTGAAAATCATGATATCGTAAAAGAAGCTAAAATTAGAGCTCAAGAAATAATTGCTTCTGCGAAAAGAGATTCAAAAGCAATAAGACTTGGTTCAAGAGATTATTCTGATGAAATATTAACTGAACTTGATAATCAAATAAATTTAAAAAAGGCAGAGCTTATAAAATCATTACAAGATGCCTTTGAACATACTGCTAAAGAATTAGATAGCAGTATTAATGAAGTAAGTACTACTATAAAAGGTAATATCAAAGAATTACGAGATATGAAAAAATAATTTTTTTATAATATACAATATTGAGGAAACTACTATTATTATAATAAAAGGTAATATACATAGTAATAAGTTATTTGTAAATACATTTATGTGTGAAATATTTGATGTTTCTATTGTTCCTATAAATATTGAACAAAGGATAAATGTTATTATAAAGCTTATCATTCCTTGAGCAAACTTTATTACAGTGTATTTTGAAATGGATATTTTATCTTTGCTTATAAAAGATGAAGCTTGAGCCACAATGCAAATGCCAGAAAATGAGCATAGAAAGCTTGTAATACTGATTTTTAAAACTAAATTCAAATTGGATGTAGCAAGGATGTTACATCCTTTTGTTATTTCTATACTTCCAAGTAACAAACCATATAAACAGTTAGTTGGAAGGCAGAAGAATCTTTCTATTGAACTTATTAATAAAGTGAAGTCTTTATTGCTAGAAATCACACCTATTATTACAGAAAAAATTATTATAAAACCACCAATTGATAAGGTGGTATTAATTGCTTTTGATAAGGCATCTTTTAGGTTCTCACCAAAATCTTTTTCTTGAAAAGAAAAATTAGAAATTTCTGGTTTTGAATAGTTGCTCTTTCGTCTTAAAAATAAACCTATTATAAAAGGTGAAATATAATTTGCAATTAAAAGTAATATTCCAATTCTTATATTATTAAATAAAGCTGTAGCTACTGGACCTAAAATAAATAGCGGACCACAGTTTGTAGCGATGTTTATTAATCTTTCATACTCCTTTCTATCAATATAACCTAAATTATATATATCTGAAGAATATTTAGCACCAAGTGGATAGCCACATAATATACTAGCTATTAATGGGAAAGAACAACTCTTAGAAAGACCTAAAGGTTTGCATATTAGTGGACCTAAGAATTTTGAGTATAAAGTAATTCCATCGTAAGCAATCAATAAATTACATATTACAGAAAAGGGAAGTACAGTAGGTAGTATTGCGTTAAACCATAACTTACATCCATCTATTGCAGAAGCCATTGCTATTTTTAAATTTAGAAAAAAAGTAATAATGGCAATACTTAAAAAGAAGCAAATTATGTAGTTTTTCTTTAAATTTACAAGTTTGAATAGAGTTATAATTAAAAATATAATAATAAGCCATAAGAATATATAATAATACAAGATAATCACTCCTATCTATTATATATATATTTCTTATGGCTTAAGTTTATTATTGTTATTTTATGTATAGTGGGCTTGTTAAATAATCTGCAAAGGGAGATACTGAAGAGTTCAATATTGAGTAGGCTTTTGTTCCAAGTATATCCAATTCTAATTTTGGATTAGTAATTTTTTTAGGAAGTTTTGTTATAATATCAATATTACCTGCATTTTTTATCTCTTTTAATATTTTACTTCCTTTACAATTAAATGCTAGTGGTCGTACATAATCGTAGTTATTATTAAGTAAAAATTCTAAATCGTAATTTTCTAATCCTATAAAAAAGGATGTAAGTATTCTGCTGATTCTTGTGTATGTATATCTTTTGCTTTTTGTTTTCATTATAAGCTCATCTAAAGAAGATGCTGAAGTTACTTCTTTTAAAATCTTATTATCTAAACCTTCTTTGACATCTAATATTTTTTTGATATTTTCTCCCTCAGTTAACAACTTATATTTTAAAAATGGAAAAATATCTTCATTATAAACAAAAGAGTAGTTATTGTTTTTTAATTTGTTTAAGATTTTAAAAGTATTTATTGGAATACAATTCTTAATATCATTTAATGAATTTCCATTTTTTAATGCTTCACGTATAGATGTTGCAGAAGAGAATGAAGATGAAATTTGTGTATCATTGTATGCTGATCCAGTTCTCTTTAATGTAAATGGTTGGATATTACTATGATATTTTTTTAACGATTTCAAATACTCAATTGCTAAAATGTTATTAGAAGACGATAATATGTCTTTACATGGAATATTAGTTAAGTATTCAGATAAAGAGTTACTTCTTGCTGTATGAAAAGGTAGACCAGTTTTTAGATTGTCTTTTAATAGTACTTTATAAGCTTTAGGTTCAGATACTAATACATCAGCAATTTTATTTAGATTATCGATACTACCATGTTCACTTCCGAAGTAAATATTATTGACAACACCTGTGTTATTTAAAATTTTTATAGCTCCCTTTGAAAATCCTTCTGCAGATGCAATGGAATATATTAATGGCAGTTCAATTACTAAATCAACACCGTTTTCTATTGCCATTTGTGCACGTGTCCATTTATCAACTAAAGCTGGCATGCCACGTTGAACAAAATTTCCGCTCATAATACATATTACAGCATCACAATTAGTATCTTTTTTGGCATTATTTAGGTGGTAAAGATGTCCTGAGTGAAATGGATTATATTCAGTTATTATACCTGTAATATTCAAAATATTTTCCTCCTAGATTATTTTCAAAAGTATTATACCATAAATTAAATTCGTTTAAACTCGGGGATTTCAAAGAAATTATCAGATAATTAAAATAATTTAAAATCATTTGACTTTATAAGTTGGGGCGTTTTTTGATGAATTTTAGGTTGAAAAATATATAAGTTAAGGAGTATATTAATATTAAGAGACATTAGTCTTGAAAGGAGAATTTTTTTTTATGGAACTTATGAACAAAATTTTGGAAGTTGCTAAAAGCGATAAGAAGAGAATCGTACTTCCTGAAGGAAATGAAGAAAGAACAATAATCGCATCAAAAGTGATTAATGATCAGGGATTTGCTTATCCAATATTAATTGGTGATGATGAAGAAATTTTAGCTAAGGCTAGAGAACTTGATGTTGATTTAACAGGAATAGAGATTATAAATCCTGTGAAATCTGATAGATTGGCAGCTTATATCGAAGGATTTTATGAGCTAAGAAAGAAAAAAGGAATGACTATGGAAAAAGCAGAAAAAATAGTTAGAGATCCTTTATATTTTGCAACAATGATGGTAAAATTAGACGATGCAGATGGAATGGTTTCCGGTGCTGTTCACACAACTGGTGATTTATTAAGACCAGGGCTTCAAATAATAAAGACAGCTCCAGGAGTATCTGTAGTATCAAGTTTCTTTATAATGCATGTGCCAGGTTCACAATACGGTAAAGAAGGAATGTTATTATTCTCTGACTGTGCTGTAAATCCGAATCCAAATGACGATCAATTAGCTGCAATTGCTATAGCAACAGCAGAAACAGCTAGCCACCTTTGCCAAATGGATCCTAAGGTTGCTATGCTTTCTTTCTCATCGATGGGAAGTGCAGATCATGAATTAGTTACTAAGGTTAGAAATGCAACTGAAAAAGCAAAAGCATTAAGACCAGATCTTAATATTGATGGTGAATTACAATTAGATGCTGCTATAGTTGAAAAAGTTGCTAAACAAAAAGCACCAGGAAGCAAAGTGGCAGGTCAAGCTAATGTTTTAGTTTTCCCAGACTTACAAGCAGGTAACATAGGATATAAATTAGTTCAAAGATTCGCTAATGCAGAAGCTATTGGACCAATTTGCCAAGGTTTTGCAAAGCCTATCAATGACTTATCAAGAGGATGTAGTACTGATGATATCGTAAAGGTTGTTGCAATCACTGCAGTACAAGCGCAAGCTGTAAATAAATAGGAAGTTTAGGAGGTATTAATTTATGAAGGTATTAGTAATTAACTGCGGAAGTTCTTCACTAAAGTATCAATTAATTGATATGGAAGGAGATAAATTACTAGCACAAGGATTAGTTGAAAGAATCGGTTTAGAAGGTTCATTTTTTACTCAAAAGGTTCCTGGTATGGATAAATACAAGGTAACAGTTTCAATGAAAGATCATAAAGATGCAATGGGTCAAGTAATTGGTGCATTAACTGATGATGTTCATGGCGTTATAAAAGATATGAGTGAAATTTCTGCTGTAGGACACAGAGTTGTTCATGGTGGTGAAAAATATTCAAGTTCAGTTTTAATTAATGATGAAGTAATGGCATACTTAAATGAGTGTGTAAAACTTGCACCACTTCACAATCCAGCAAATATTATTGGAATTGAAGCTTGTAAGGAATTAATGCCAAATACACCAATGGCAGTTGTATTTGATACAGCTTTCCATGGAACAATGCCAAAGAAAGCATATCTTTATGCTTTACCACATGAATTATATGAAAAGCATGCAATAAGAAGATATGGATTCCACGGAACAAGTCATAAGTATGTTTCACGTAAAGTAGCAAAAGTAATGGGTAAAGATGTTAAAGATCTTAAGATAATTTCTTGCCATATTGGTAACGGTGCTAGTGTTACAGCTATTCAAAACGGTGAGTCTATTGATACAACAATGGGATTTACTCCACTTGAAGGAGTTATTATGGGAACAAGATGTGGAGACATCGATCCTGCAATAGTAACATACTTAATTAAAGAGCTTGGTTACACTGTAGATGAAGTAAATGAAATCCTAAATAAGAAGTCAGGAGTATTTGGTATAACTGATATAAGCTCAGATTTAAGAGATATTAAAGAGGCAGCATACAAAAAGGGTGATAAGACAGCTCAATTAGCTTTAGATATGTTTGCATATAGAATAAAGAAACAAATTGGTGCTTATGCAGCAGCAATGGGTGGAGTAGATGTAGTAGTATTTACTGCAGGAATTGGAGAAAATTCTTGGGAAACTAGAATTGATATCTTAGAAGGTCTTGAATTTATGGGCATTAAGCTTGACAAAGAAAGAAACAACGTTATGGGTGAGGTTGCAATGATTTCAACTGACGATTCTAAGGTTAAAGTATATGTAATTCCAACTAACGAAGAATTAATGATTGCAAAGGAAACAGTAGATTTATTAAATTAATCTATTGACTTTTATTGAACGAGTTTATATAATAAATTGTGTTTGTTCAGTAAATATTTTAGCTAAGGAGTGAAAGGCTTAATATTTTAAGTCGCTTATATGAAGATAAATTTTTCAGATCTTATATCAAAAAAAGAAAGAAAAAAGAATATTTCACTTAAGTTCAAAATTGATCCTTTCTATTTTGAAGGGGAAAAGATTACTCCAGTATCTGAAGCTACTTGTGAAGGTATTGCCGTATCAGATAATGAAGTAGTCGTTATTCAGGCTCACATAAAGTGCAAATTAGAATTAATTTGTTCTAGATGCTTAGAGACCTTTATCTATCCAATAGATATTGATATAGAAGAAAGGTATACAAATGATTCGGATTTTCAAGATGAAGATGGTGAAGTTACATTTGTAAAAGATGATGTTTTAGACATCACAAAAATCGTTGAAAGTTCAATAATTTCGACCTTACCTATTAAGAGACTTTGCAAGGAAGATTGTAAAGGTCTATGTCAAAGCTGCGGTGCAAACCTTAATAAGGAAACTTGCAGTTGTAACAACGAAAATATAGATCCTCGATTAGAAGGCTTAAGAGCGTTGTTAAATAATAAGGAGGTGTAACAAGATGGGAAATCCAACAAGAAAGACATTTAAAGCAAGAAGAGATTCAAGAAGAGCTCAAACTATGAAAATGAGCGTACCTGGAATAGTTGAATGTCCACAATGCCACGAAATGAAGCTTGCTCATAGAGTTTGCAAAAACTGTGGTTACTATAAGGGTAAAGAAGTAGTAGTTACTGAAGAATAAAAGAAAGTCTTATGACTTTCTTTTCTTTTATAAAAAAATAGTTAACGGAGGTTAGTTATGAAGATAGCTATCGATGGAATGGGTGGAGATAACGCACCGCAAGCTGTTGTAGAAGGCGTTATTGATGCTCTTAAGGAATATAATGATATAGAGATGTTTATTACAGGTCCTAAGGATAAAATTGAAGCAGAGCTTTCAAAATATCAATATCCACAAGGTAGAGTTACAGTAGTAGATGCAACAGAAATTATTTCGCCAAATGAACATCCTGTTAGAGCTCTTAGAAGAAAAAAAGATTCAAGTATTGTAAAAGCTCTAGAACTTGTAAAAGAAGGAGAATGTGACGGAGTTATTTCTGCAGGTAGCACTGGTGCGTTTTTAGCTGGATGTACATTTATTGTGGGTAGGATTAAAGGAGTTGAAAGACCTGCGTTATCTCCAATTATGCCAGGAAGACGCGGAAACTTTATGGTGGTAGATTCAGGTGCAAATGTAGATTGTAAACCTCATTATCTTGTTCAATTTGCTAAGATGGGAAAAATCTATTATGAAACTATGTTTAATTCTAAGCAGACTACTGTAGGTCTTGTTAATATTGGTGAAGAAGAAGAAAAAGGTAATGAATTAACTAAGGCAACATATAAGCTTTTAAAAGAAGAAGAAAACTTGAATTTTGTCGGTAATGTTGAACCTAGAGAAGTACCAACAGGAGATGTGAATGTCTTAGTTACTGATGGATTCGTTGGAAATACAATTTTAAAGCTTTATGAAGGCTGTGCTTCAAATTTATTAGGAATGATTAAGGATGCAGTTTTATCAGGTTCTGCAATTTCAAAGTTAGGTGCCGTATTATTAAAGCCTGCTCTTAAAAAACTTATGCTTAAGTTTGATTATAAAGAAGTTGGTGGGGCTCCATTTTTAGGTGTTGATGGTGTTTGTATAAAAGCCCATGGAAGTTCAGACGCTAGAGCTTTTAAAAATGCAATAAGGCAAACTAGAGATTTTGGTAATAAGGATGTTCTTGGAAAAATAAAAGCCGAAATTGAAAAAGAAAATTAATATTTGAATTTTAATTTAGGTTATTGACGAATATATTTATATATACTATTATCTAATTGAAAGGACATTGGAGGTGAAATTAATGTTTGAAAAAATACAAGAAATTGTTGCGGATAAGCTTAATATTGATAAAGAAGAAGTTACTTTAGATTCATCTTTTCTAGAGGATTTAAATGCAGATTCAATCGATATAGTTGAATTAATTATGACTTTAGAAGATGAGTTAGAAATAGAAATTCCTGACGAAGATGTAGAAGGATTTAGAACAGTTGGTGATGTTGTAAATTACGTTAAAGAACATCATGAAGAATAATTAATCCCGCTATGAATGCGGGATTTCATTTTATAAAAGTTTAGTTTATTCTTGAATTTATTAGATTGAAGCTAAAAATTGAAGAATAAACTTAGAGGAGAGATATAATGAATTGTGTTGATTTTAGAAAACTGGAGGAGTGTATTGAAGTTAAGTTTAATGATTCTAATATTCTAAAAATAGCTTTAACTCATAGTTCTTATGCAAAGCAATTTAAAGATGCTGCATATAATGAAAGATTAGAATTTTTAGGAGACTCAGTTTTACAATTGTGTATTACTAAATTTCTTTTTACAAATTATAAACATAAATCTGAAGGGGAACTTACTAAAATTAGAAGTTTAATAGTTTGTGAAAATTCTCTTTATGAAGTAGCGCAAAACATTAATCTTGCGAAGTATATAAGAATGAGCAGAGGGGAAGAACTTACAGGTGGTAGAGAGAGAAAGTCTATTCAAGCTGATGCAGTAGAAGCTGTTATCGCGGCGATATATTTTGATAGTGGTATTGATGTTGCAGATAAGTTTATTTTAAAGCAATTTTCACAAATTATTGAAAAGGCTATCAATAATAAAATAATTTTAGATTTTAAAACAAAGTTACAAGAGCATTTACAAGTAAATGGCGAAGTTAATATTAACTATGAATTAACTAAGTTTGAGGGACCACCACATCGTAGAAAATTTTACATTACTGTTGCAGTTGGTGATAAAGAAATGGGAAAAGGCTCAGGTTACAGTAAAAAAGAAGCAGAACAAAATGCTGCCAAAGAAGCATTAAAGGTCTTGGAGGTAATTAATGAGTAAAAAATATTATATTATTCCTATTTTTGTGCCACATGAAGGTTGCCCACATAATTGTGTATTTTGTAATCAAGATAGGATTACTGGTGTTAAGGATAGTGTGACTAAAGACACTGTATATAGTATTGTTGATGAGTACTTAGAAACTATAGATAGAAAGAGTGCAACCGTAGAGTTGTCCTTTTTTGGAGGTACATTTACAGCCATAAGAGAACAGAAGCAGAGAGAATTATTAGCAATTGCTAAAGAATATAAAGATAAAGGACTTATTGATAAGATTCACATGTCAACACGTCCTGATGCTATAAACGACTATATACTATCTTATTTAAAGGAGTATAGTGTTGATGTAATTGAACTTGGAGTACAATCATTATGCGATGATGTTTTAGTAGCTGCAGGTAGAGGACATAATAGTGAAGATGTAAAGATTGCATCTGAGCTTATTAAGAAATATGGATTTACTTTAGGTCATCAAATAATGCCTGGATTACCAAAGGATAATTTTGAAAAAGATATTATATCTGTCAAGAAGTCAATTGAAATGAAACCGGATATATGTAGAATTTACCCTTCTTTAGTTATAAAAGATACTCCTATGGAAATCATGTATGGAAGAGGGGAGTATATTCCTTATTCTTTAGATGAAGCAGTTGATATTTGTAAAGTTTTATATAAATTATATACTGAAGCAGGAGTTCAGGTTATAAGGGTAGGTCTGCAACCTACAGAAGCCATAGCAGAAGGTAAAGATGTAGTGGCAGGACCTTTCCATCCAGCTTTTAGAGAACTTGTAGAAGGAAGTATTTTAGCAGATAAAGTTAGAGAAACACTAAAAAAAACTTGTGAAGGCATTATTAAAATTAACGAAAAAGATATTAGTAAGTTGTATGCAAACAAAAAATATTATTTTAATAAACTTTTAAATGAGGGGTATAAACTTACAGTACAAGTTGTAAATACATTAGAAAGAGGAAAAATTATAATTGAATAATTTTGTGCAGTTTAGGCTGCGCTTTTTTTATATAATCTTTGCAACATGGTTTGACAAAATGGTATATATTTGGTAATATTATCTTGTTAAAATAATAAAGTTTGCTAGGGGTGCCTTAGGCTGAGAAGGATTTTTTATCCTAACTCTTTAAACCTGATGTGGTTAGTACCATCGTAGGGAAGCAATGTTTGATGAATATTGATATAGGTATTTGTAAGCTTGCTTTTGTGGCAAGCTTTTGTTTTTTCTATTTTATTTAAAGTGAGGGATACTTATGAATTATACTACTCAAATGGATGCTGCTAAGAAGGGGATTATTACCAGAGAAATGGAAGTTGTAGCAAAAAAAGAAAATATGGATACAGAAACATTAAGAAAGCTTATTGCTGAAGGAAAAATTGCTATTCCAGCTAATAAGAATCATAAGAATTTGAGCCCTGAAGGAATTGGACAGGGGTTAAAGACTAAAATTAATGTTAATCTTGGTATATCAAAAGATTGTCCAAATTGTGAAAAAGAATTAGAAAAAGTTAAAGTAGCCTTGGATATGAAGGCAGAAGCAATAATGGATTTATCAAACTATGGTAAAACTGAAGGCATGCGTAAAAAGATAGTAGAAATGTCAACAGCTATGCTTGGTACTGTGCCTATTTATGATGCAGTTGGGTTTTATGATAAAGAATTAAAAGATATTACTGCAAAAGAATTTTTAGATGTTGTAGAAAAGCATGGTAAAGATGGTGTGGATTTTATAACTATTCATGCAGGAATTAATAGAGAAACAATTAATACTATTAAAAGGAATAAAAGAACTACTCATATAGTTTCTAGAGGAGGATCTCTTTTATTTGCTTGGATGGAACTTAATAATAAAGAAAATCCATTTTATGAATATTACGATGAACTTTTAGATATTTGTGCTAAATATGATATGACTATTTCTTTAGGTGATGCTATGAGACCTGGATGTATTGAAGATTCTACAGATGCAAGTCAGATTAAGGAACTTATTACTCTAGGAGAACTAACTAAAAGAGCATGGGAAAAAAATGTACAAATAATTGTTGAAGGTCCAGGACATATGGCATTGGATGAAATTAAAGCTAATATGCTTATGGAAAAGAAATTATGTCATGGTGCACCTTTTTATGTTTTAGGGCCATTAGTTACAGATATAGCGCCTGGTTATGATCATATAACTTCTGCTATAGGTGGGGCTATTGCTGCAACCTATGGTGCGGATTTCTTATGTTACGTTACGCCAGCAGAACATTTGAGACTTCCTAATCTTGAGGATATGAAAGAGGGAATAATAGCATCTAAGATAGCAGCTCATGCTGCTGATATTTCCAAAGGTATTAATGGTGCTAGAGATTGGGATAATAAAATGGCTAGAGCAAGAGCTGATCTTGACTGGGAAGAAATTTTTAACCTTTCAATAGATGAAGAAAAGGCTAGAAGATATAGAAAAGAATCTAAACCTCATGATGAAGAATCTTGTACTATGTGTGGTAAGATGTGCTCTATAAGAACTATGAAAAAAATATTAAATGGAGAAGATTTGAATATCTTGAGAGATTAATATAGATAAATCTTTGACCTACGAATTTTTTTATTCGTAGGTCCTTTTTGTTTTAGTTAATTTCTACTTTACTTTTGGTTGAATTTTGGACGTATTTACTATAAACTTAGACTATACGAAGATTGGATGTGACTAATTTTGAAAAGAAAAACAAGACAAAACATTATGTATATATTAGCAGCTTTATTAGCTATAGTATTTATTATTGGATTACTTCCAAGTATATTTTTATTATAAGGAGAGGATCTAGTGTTTTTAAAATCGTTGGAAATTAGAGGGTTCAAATCCTTTGCTGATAAAACTGAATTAAAATTTAAAAAAGGTGTTACAGCTGTTGTTGGGCCAAATGGTAGTGGAAAGAGTAACATATCTGACTCGGTGAGATGGGTTTTAGGTGAACAAAGTGTTAAAACGCTAAGAGGAGGAAAGATGGAAGATGTTATCTTTGCAGGTACTCAATTTAGAAAACCTGTAGGATTAGCTCAAGTATCTTTGACTCTGGATAACGAAGATGGATCACTGGCTACCGATTATAATGAAGTTACCGTTGCAAGAAGAATATTCAGATCAGGAGAAACTGAATATTTAATTAATGGTACTAAGTGTAGATTAAAAGATATTACACAATTATTTATGGATACGGGTATAGGTAAGGAAGGATATTCTTTAATAGGACAAGGTAAGATTGAAGCTATTTTAAGTGGTAAGCCAGAAGAGAGAAGAGCATTACTTGAAGAAGCAGCAGGTATTGTTAAGTATAAATCAAGGAAAGAAGAAGCTGAAAAGAAACTTTCTAATACTGAAGATAACCTTGTAAGAATTAGAGATATTATAGCTACTTATGAAGAGAGAATTGAACCTTTAAGAATTGAAAGAGAGAAGGCAATAAAATATAAAGAGATTGCTGATGATTTAAAGGTAAAAGAAGTATCTATATTAGTTCATCATATAAATGCAATTGAAGAAACATTACAATTATCAACAAAAGAATTTGAAAGCAAGGAAAAAGAGTTAAATGAGAAAAAATCAAAGCTTTTACTAGAAAAAGAAGCATTGAAATCTTTAGAAGATGAAATAGAAAGACTTGAAAAAAAATCTAGTGAAGAGAAAAGTGAATATTATAGTAAGAAAGAAGAAATTTCAGAGATTCAAAATGATATTCAAGTATATAAAGAAAGAATTAATAATATTAAGACTAACATAGATAGAAATGTAGAAAACATTAAAGAAGTCCAAAATAAAATTGAGTCTTTAAAGGAAATGAAGGCTAAAGCATTAGAAGAACTTTCTAAGAGAATTGAAGAGCAGGGATTAAAGAAGGATGAAATAAAAGCTTTAGAGGATGAAAATTTAGATTATAATAAGGCAATAACTTCTTTAGAAACAACTATAAAGGACTTAAAAGATGATGAGTTTGAATTAATGAAGGGCCATTCTGATATAGTTAATGCTATTTCATTAATTGAAAATGACTTGAAAGCAAGAAGTGAGAAAAAATCTCTTACAGACCTAGCTATAACTTCAACTGAAGGCAATATTAAAATTAATTTAGGTACTATTGAGGGGTTAAAGACTAAACTTCAAGATAGCAGAGAAGAAGTGAAGTCTTTAGAAGCTTCTATTATAGAAAAAAGAAAATCAATGGGGGCTGTTAATAGTAATATTACGAGAAAAGAAAATGAAATAAGAAATATTACAAAAAAAATAAATGAGGTTGAAGCAAAACAAAATATACTAGAAAATTTAGAAAATCATTATGAAGGATATAATAGATCTGTAAAGACTTTGATGGATAGAATTCAAAGAGGCCAAATTAGGAATGCTGAGGGTACTAAGGTAGTTGGTGAAATATTTAAAGTAGAAAAGAAGTTTGAAACTGCTATTGAAATTGCTCTTGGTGGTGGTATTTCAAACGTAATTACAGAAAATGATTCTGTTGCTAAAATGCTTATTAATTATCTGAAAAGCAATAATCTAGGTAGAGCAACCTTTTTGCCACTTAACAATATAAGAGGCAATAAGCTGCAACTTGATAATAATATAAAATCTATGAAAGGGTATCTAGGTATTGCTTGTGAGGTTATTTCATATCCTGAGAAATATGAAAAGGCTATAAATAATCTACTTGGAAGAACTGTGGTATGTGAAGATATGGATTCTGCTCTTCAAATATCGAGAAGAGGGAATAATACACTAAGAATAGTTACTTTAAGTGGTGAAATAATTGCACCAGGTGGAGCTATGACAGGTGGTAGTATCCAAGGCAAACATACTAATATATTAGGTAGAAAAAGAGAAATTGAAGAATTAGGGGAAAGCCTTAAGAATGGAAAAACTGAACTTCAAAGATTAATGAATGAATTAGAAGCTTTAAAGAATAAGATAAAAGCTCTTGATGATGAAGTGTTGAATATCAAGGATGATATACATGCTAAAAATATTGAAAATACAAGAACTGAAAGTGAAATTAAAGCATTAAAAAATGAAACTGAAAAACTTACACATAGTTTAGAGTTATCTAAAGCAGAAGTTATAAAAAATCAAAATGAAATCGAAAGATTAAATGATCATTTAGAAGAAAAGAAAGCAGAACTTTCTAATTTAGAAGGAGCAAATATTTCAAATAAAGAAAAAATTATTGAACTTGAAAAAACTTTAGAAGAGTCTAAGAAATCTATGGCTTTTGTTCAAGAAAAATTAACAGAATTAAAGATTAATCAAGGAGCTTTAGATGAGGTGGTTAATAATAAAGATTCTGAAGTGAAAAGAATAGAAAATGATATTCAAGAAAATATTCTAAGAGTCAATAATTTAACTAAAGAAAATGTAGGTAATACAGAAGGTATTACTAAATTAAATGAAGATATTGAAATTAAGGGTAAAAATATTGATACAATTAAAACTAGACTTGCAGAATTAGAAGAATCTTTTAAGGAAGAAGAACTATTAAAGGGAAAATTAAAAGAGGATTTTAGGACTAAAGATAGTGCAATAAATGAATCATTAAGTTTAATTAATAAAGAAGAAGGAGAACTTAATAAAAAAGAAATCCAAAAAGCAAAGAGTGAAATGGAAAGAGACTCTTTATACACAAAATTAAATGAAGAAATGAATCTAACTTTAGCTGAAGCTAAAGATATTGCAGTAGAAGTTATTAATGTTCATGAATTAAAAGATGTTATTAGTAATTTGAAGAGAAGAATTTCAGCACTTGGAACTGTAAATTTGGCAGCCATCGAAGAATATGAAGAAGTAAAAGAAAAATACGAATTTATGGCTACTCAAGAAGATGATTTGGAAAAGGCTAAAGCTGAACTTGAATCTGTTATAAATGAAATGACTGGTAAAATGAAAGTGATGTTCAAACAAAACTTTGGTATTATTAATCAGTATTTTAATGAAACATTTAAAGATTTATTTAAGGGTGGTAGTGCTGAACTTATATTATCTGAAGGTGATGAACTTACAGCTAACATAGATATAAATGTTGAACCACCAGGTAAAAAACTTCAAAATATTAATCTGATGTCTGGTGGTGAGAAGGTATTGTCTGCTATTGCATTACTTTTTGCTATACTAAAGATGAAACCTACACCATTCTGTATTCTAGATGAAATAGAAGCGGCTCTAGATGATGCTAATGTTTATAGATATGCAGAATTTTTAAAGGAATTTTCTAAAGGAATTCAATTTATTGTTATTACCCATAGAAAGGGTACAATGGAAGCAGCAGATATTATGTATGGCGTAACAATGCAGGAAAAGGGTATATCTAAGGTTGTTTCTGTAGATTTAACAAAAGAAAACATAAATGAAAATGGAGTTTAGGAGGAAAAAAATGTTTGGAAAGTTTTTTGATAAATTAAAGGATGGATTATCTAAAACAAGAGATGGTTTAACTGATAAAATTAATGAGGCTTTAAAACTTGCAATTACAATTGATGATGATTTATATGATGAGCTTGAGGAAATACTTATAACATCAGATATAGGTATGGATACAACAATGGAAATAATAGACAGATTAAAAGATAAAATAAGAAAAGAAAAAATTAATGATACATCTTTAGTTATGCCAACTTTAAAAGATGTTATAAAAGAAATGATGACTGAAGGTGTAGATGATTCAGTATCTGAACAAAAGAAAGTAATGCTTGTTATTGGTGTTAATGGTGTAGGTAAAACTACATCAATAGGGAAATTAGCAGCTAAAAATAAAGCAGAAGGTAAAAAGGTATTATTAGCAGCTGCAGATACATTTAGAGCAGCAGCTATAGATCAACTTGATATATGGAGTAAAAGATCTAATGTTGATATAGTAAAACATGAAGAAGGATCTGATCCTGCTGCTGTTGTATTTGATGCAATCCAAGCTGCTAAAGCAAGAAATGTTGATCTT
>JAQXTC010000142.1 GCA_029219285.1 Clostridiaceae bacterium | reverse complement strand
AGAAGCAGTTGAAAGCGTGATTAACTTTATCTATCATAATATTCAATATGCTGAAATAAATACAAAACCAGATGTATGTTATAAGTGTGGCTATACTGGAGAAATTCAGTTAGATAAGAATACATTAACTTGGTATTGTCCATCATGTGGCAATAGTGATGAAGATGAAATGCAAGTTATGAGAAGAACATGTGGTTACATTGGAACAAACTTCTGGAATAAAGGAAGAACAGCAGAAATAGGAGATAGAGTGTTACATTTATAATCTATTTTAAATGCATATTTTAAATGAATGAGGGGATATAATTGAATTATGCTAAGATAAGAAAATATGATGTTGCTAATGGACCGGGAATTAGAACAACTTTATTTGTTAGTGGATGTACTAACAATTGTGAAGGTTGCTTCAATAAAGAGCTACAAGACTTCAATTACGGAAATAAGTGGGATGAAAAAATTGCGGATGAATTCTTGTCCTATGTTAAAAATCCTAATATTGAAGGCGTTAATATTCTAGGTGGTGAACCAATGCAGCAAACTATGGATGACTCTTTAGTTAATTTGCTTAAGAGAATAAGACAAGAAACTAATAAACCTATTTGGCTTTGGTCTGGATTCTTATATGAAAATATCATTAAAGATGAAAAGAAGAAAAGAATATTAGATGAAGTTGATGTGCTTGTAGATGGGTTATTTAAAATAGAGCTAAGAAATATTAAGCTTAAGTATAGAGGTTCAGAAAATCAAAGAGTAATTGATGTGAAAAAATCATTAGCAGAAAATAAAATTATTTGTTTAGAAGTATAAATCTCAAAAAATGAGCAAACTATTAAAGCAGGTTCATATTAGTTAATATATAAAAAGTGATTGTATTGATATTGTGTTGATGCAATCACTTTTTTTGTAACTTTTGTTACCGACCTTGAAGCTAAGAGAATATATAATAAATACATAGCAAAACTAAGTATACAAAGTTTTTTTAGTTAGAAAATAGATTATTTATTTTACGGAGGATGAAAATTATGAGTTTATTTTTAGGGAAAATACATTACTGGTTATTTAACAAGATAGTTTGGTTTGAAAATTTAGAAGATGAAATAGTAGAACTAGCAAAAGAAAAAGGTATGGATACAGAAAACCTTGCAGCTGAAATTAAGGAAAAGTATGGGCAAAAGCTACCAAACCTACCATTAGAAGAAATGATAGATACATCTAATATTCATGGTTGGCTTCAAAATAGAATAACTTTAGCGGAAGGAAGAATGGCATCATGGGTAACTGCAATCTTAGATAATGATGAAGCTTCAATTAAGGATTTAGAAAAAATATTTGTAAATCAAGGAATTAAAGCTGCTAAAGAAGTTAAAGAAAAAGGAAACTTAAACAGCGCAGAAGATATTTTTAATGCAATAAATGACTATATATTAGATGGTATGCCATGTGATAGAGTAAATGAAATAATTGAGTCATCAGAAAATGAAGTAACATGGAAGAGAACAATTTGTGTTCATACAGATGCATGGAATAAAGTTAATGGGGATGTTAAAGTATTTTACCACTTAAGAGGTATGTGGGTTGAAACATTTGTAAAAGAAATAAATAGTGAATTTAAGTACATTGAAGAAAATGATACTATGATAATCAGAAAGTAGGTTATAATCGTGAATGCAATTGAATTAATGGTAGATGAACATAAAAATATAAAAAAGATGTTACAAGTTATAAGAAAAGCTTGTAATGTAATCTTACAAACTGGTGAAGTAAGATATGATGATTTTGAAACTATTGTAGACTTTATTAGAAACTATGCAGATGGTCATCATCATCATAAAGAAGAAATACTTCTTTTCAACAGAATGATGGAAAATCTAGGACCAGTTGCTGATAAGACTATAAGACATGGGATGCTGGTTGAACATGATCTTGGTAGATTATATGTTAAAAACTTAGATGAAGCATTAAAAAAATCTAAAGAAGGAAATGATGAAGCTAAACTTGACATAATCGCTAATGCTATTTCATATACTGATCTTTTAAACAGACATATAGATAAAGAAGATAATGTTATTTATAAGTTTGCTCAAAGAGAATTATCAGCTGATATCATGAACTTAGTAGATAGTGAATGTAGCGGCTATGAAGTAGAAAATGATGACACAAGAAAGAAATATTTAAGTGTGGTAAAGAGTTTAGAAAAGAAGTATCTGTAAACTTGAAATCACATTAAGGTTTGAATTAATTACAAAATTTTACATTGACTTTACTATATAATAAATAATATCATATAAAGTGATTGCTAATTGGCTAATAGGTGCTAAGGGTTTAGCACCTTTATATATATAGTAAGGTAGGAGAGATTTGATGAACGACAAGAAGTATTATTATGACGAGCAAATAAAAAACTTTTTCTATAAGGAACATATGAATAGCTTCACTAAAGTAAAAGGTGAACTTAAAGATACAACTCTTTCAAGTTTATTAGCATTAGAAACTAAGCAAGGGCTTATAGATGTTGCTAAGAGAGTTGAAATAAAAGGATATTCTAAATTAGGAAAAGATGCTTTAATAAAACTTATTGCTGACAATATTACAAATGAGATACCAAAGATACTAGAAGGATTATCATACAGAGAATTAATTTTCTTAAATGAAAAAGCAAAAGAAGATATATGCGAATATGATTTCAAAATAAATGAATTAACTTTAGTTGGAAGTTTATCATCTTTAGGGATACTTTCAAAGGTTTCTATAGATTCAAAGCTTAATTTAGTAGTTGCTAAAGAAGCAAAGAAACATTTAAAAGAACTAATAGATAACAAAGATTATATAGAAGATTTAAAAGAACGTTCAAAAGCAATATCATTTATTGATGGTTTAATGATTCATTACGGAATGATAGATGGTGCAGATATCTATAAATTAATCTCAGAAAAACATACTGATATAATAAAGAAAGAAGACTTGGATTTCTATATAAACTACATCTTTAGAAGTTATGAAGCTTTTACTGAAACTAATTCATTAATTCATCCATATGTATTCTCACCAGCTGATATATTTGCTGAAATAAACGTTAGAAAACAAGTCCCTTATGATTATGATGATGTTGAATACTTTATAAACATTGGACAAAATGTATTATCAACTTACGGAAATGAAATTGAAGAGTTAAAAAGTGCCTTAGTAAAGAGAGGTATAGATGCATCACTAGCAGATTTAGCAATAGATCAATTAATCTACTATGTTAAAAATGATATGGGAACTATGTCAATAGTTGCGTTACTATCAGATATAGGAATAAACTTCAATGATGAAAATGATTCAGAAGAAATAGTTAGAACTGTTATGAATGTTTATAATAATACTCATATGTGGGGCTTAAAAGGATTAACTCCAATTGAACTTGAAAAGAGAAGAACTACAACAATAGTTAAAGAAAAAGAACCAGGTAGAAATGATCCATGTCCATGTGGAAGTGGTAAGAAATATAAAAAGTGTTGCGGAAGAAACAAATAAATATTTAAGTTAAGAAAGATTCTATTTTCTATTCAGTTTGAATAGGAAATAGGATTTTTTTTTACTTTTATTTCCCTGCAGCTCTCATCCACTCTTTTCAAATGCAAAATATTTGCATTTATTTTGCAAAAACTATTGTTTTGTTTGTTTTATGGAGTTATAATACAAAATGTGGTAAATGCAAAAGATTTGCAAATAATAATTAGGGGATGATTTTTTGAAAAAAATTATAAGTAAACTATTAGGTTTAGTACTAGTAGTTTCGTTATTACTATCAGGATGTGGTTCAACTGGTGATAGTAAGAGTACAGAAAAGGCAGAGGAGAGTAAAACAAAAATAGTTGCTTCCTTTTACCCAATGTATATAGCACTTTTAAACATAACTGATGGTATAGATAATGTGGAAGTTAGCAATATGACAGGTCCACAAACTGGGTGTTTACATGATTATGCAATTACTACTGAGAATATGAAAACTTTAGAAGATGCCAATATCTTTGTAATTAATGGGGCTGGAATGGAATCATTTATGGAAAAGGTTACTTCAGAAATTCCTAAATTAAAAGTAGTGGAAGCTAGTGAAGGAATAGAATTAATTGAAGGGGATGGAGATGAAGGCGACAATCCTCATGTATGGGTAAGTATTTCAGAAAATATTAAGCAAGTTGAAAATATAGGTAAGAAGTTAGAAGAAATAGATTCTAAAAATGCTGATAAGTATAAAGAAAACACTAAAAAGTATGTTGATAAATTAAAAGCTGAAAGTGAAAAGATGCATAAGGAATTAGATAAATTACCAAACAGAGACATAATCACTTTCCATGAAGCTTTTCCATACTTTGCTAAAGAATTTAATTTAAACATAGTAGGGGTTATTGAAAGGGAACCTGGTACAGAACCAGATGCTGAAGAATTAAAAGATACTATTGAAAAGGTAAAAGAATTAAAGGTTAAAGTATTATTTGCAGAGCCTCAATATCCAGCCAAAGCTGCTGAAAGCATAGCTAAAGAAACTGACGCAAAGGTCTATACTTTAGATCCAGCAGTTACTGGTGATGATAATAAAGATGCGTACATTAAGATTATGGATAAAAATTTAGATGTACTTAAAGAGGCATTAAAGTGATTGCTACAATAAATACAGGCAGAGCTTTATCAAGAACTAAGATAGAAAATTTAAATGTCTATTTTGGCAAGAATAGAATTTTAAAAGAAATTAACTTAGATATAAAAGCAGGTCAATTAGTGGCTATTATAGGTCAAAATGGTGCTGGTAAAAGCACTCTTTTGAAATCAATATTAGGGGAAGTAGTGCATGAGGGCACTATTTCCTTTCTTGATAAAAATAATTCTTTAATTGCAGATCCCATAGTAGGATATGTTCCACAGAAACTAGATTTTGATGTAAGTTCACCTGTAAGTGTAATAGATGTGTTTTCAGCAAATTTAAATAGGAAACCAGTATGCTTTTCTATAAGAAACAACACCCGTAAAAAGGTAAAGGAGATATTGAAATTAGTTAATGGAGAGGATTTAATAGATAAAAAACTTGGGGTACTATCAGGGGGAGAATTACAAAGAGTATTGTTAGCTCTGGCAATTTACCCAATGCCAGACATATTGCTTTTAGATGAACCAGTATCAGGGATAGATAAAAATGGTATAGATATGTTTATGAAGATGATATTAGAACTTAAGAATAAGTATTCATTATCAATAATATTAATTACTCATGATTTAAAGGGCATTGATAACTTTGCCGATGAGGTAATTTTTATAAATAACACAACAATAGAAGCAAAAGGAACACCAAAGGATGTTTTTAACGATAGAAAAGTTATTAATGTTTTTGGCAGAGTACTTAATGAGGAGGGGATGTAATGGAAATTTGGTATAAGATAGTTGATACAATCCTTCCTTTCGAATGGACTAGTTATACATTTATGAAAAATGCATTGTTAGGAGTTATTTTAATAACTCCTTTATTTGGACTTCTAGGAACTATGGTTGTAAATAATAAAATGGCGTTTTTTGCCGATGCTCTTGGCCACTCAGCGCTAACAGGCATAGCTTTAGGAGTAATATTGAAGATAGCTAATCCTTTATGGGCTATGATTATCTTCGCCATATTATTAAGTATAATTATTGTAAAGGTTAAAGAAGCAAATACGGCATC
The DNA here is from genome assembly GCA_029219285.1 of Clostridiaceae bacterium. GTDB lineage: Bacteria > Bacillota > Clostridia > Clostridiales > Clostridiaceae > Clostridium. Next base: position 7,210 of record JAQXTC010000142.1, on the reverse strand, counting down.
TACAGACACTATAATTGGGGTGTTTTCATCCACTGCTGTAGCTCTTGGTATAGTTATTCTTTCCTATAGGGGAGGTTTTACTAAATACAATAATTATTTAATTGGTGACCTATTGAGCATTACTCCTAGTGATTTAGGAATGTTAGTAATTGTGGCTATAATTGTTATGGTTTTATGGTGTTTAGTTTTTAATAGATTATTAATTACTGGTGTTAATGAAAGTTTGGCAAGAAGCAAAGGTATAAATGCAAAATTATATATGAATATCTTTACTATTATTGTGGCTATAGTCGTTACAATGTCAATACAGTGGGTAGGAGTTTTAATAATAAGTTCTATGCTTGTACTACCTGCAGCTTCTGCGAGAAATATTTCGAAAAATGTAAGGCAGTATTCTATTTATTCAATGTTAATTGCTTTAATTTCAGGTATAACAGGCCTTATAATATCTTATTTTTTAGGGTCTGCATCAGGTGCTACAATGGTGCTTGTCTCATCTTGTATTTTCTTTATAACATTTATAATTAAGAAACTTCAATCATAAGTTTTATAAGAAAGGAGTGTTAAAGAAAATGAAAATAGATATAGTAGCTGGTTTTTTAGGTGCTGGTAAAACTACATTAATAAAAAAGATAATAGATAGTAAGTTAAAGGATGAAAAGTTAGCAATCATTGAAAATGAATTCGGAGAGGTATCTATAGATGGTGATTTATTAAAGGATACTAATATAGATATTAAAGAAATAAATTCAGGATGTATTTGCTGTTCACTAGCTGGTGATTTTAAAAATTCTATACAAGAGATAATAAAGGTTTATTCGCCAGATAGGTTAATAATAGAGCCTTCTGGAGTAGCTAAACTTTCCGAAATAATGAAGTCTTGTAGAGATCTTGGGGAAGAGTTTGAAATAGATAATATATTTACTGTAGTCGATGCTACTAATTTTAATATGTACCTTGAGAACTTTGGAGAATTTTATAAAGATCAAATAAAGGAAACAAAAGTAGTAGTCTTTAGCAAGGTAGAAAACATAGATAAAGATGCATTAGAAAAAATGGAAGAGAAGGTTAAAAAGTTAAATAAAACTTGTCAAATAGTAGATGTACCAGGGGATATGCTAGATGGTAATACTTTATTGGCAGTTAAAAATACAGAAAAGAATTATAAAGAAATAAGTAGAGTTTCTACAGCTAAATTCAATATGAAAGTAGCAGTAAAAAAACATGAACATCACCATGATCATCATGCTGATGATGTATTTAATTCATGGGGAATAGAAAATACTAAGGATTTTACAGCCTTTGAGTTGAACAATATATTCGAAAATATTGGCAGAGATAAAAGCTTTGGAAATATACTTAGAGGAAAGGGGATAGTACGATTAAAGGGAGGAAAATGGGTGGAATTTCATTATGTACCAGGAAGGTTTCAAATGAACGTTACATCAACACAAGAAGTTGGAAAGATCGCTATAATTGGAGAAAAGGTAAATAAAGAAAAGCTAAGCTCTATCTTTAAATAATAAAGATTTAAAAGCAAAGAGGTAAACTATGATTAAAGTAAATCTAGTATTAGGTTTTTTAAATTCCGGTAAGACAACACTTATAAATAATTTATTAGAAAAAAGTGAGGAACTTAAGGATGAAAAAATAATTGTAATTCAGCAGGAAAAAGGCAAGGTTAAACTGCTAAATAGTAAAGGCGAAGACTTTTTTGCTGGTTTATCTAAAGAAGAATTAAAAAGGATGATTGTAAATTATGATCCAGATAGGATAATAGTTGAATGCAATTCTATGAGTAACCAAGACACATTAGCAAAACAGATAGACAGTAGTTACTTTAAAAAGTTATGTACTTTAGAAACTATATGTACCTGTATTGATATGAAAACAGCAGATTTATATATGAGAAACCTGGCAAAGGCTTGGCAAGAAAATATTATTGAGGCAGATTATATATTTATTAATAATTGTGATCAAGTACCTAAAAGTGATATTTCAGAAATAATGGATGAGATAAAACAAATTAATGAATGTGCTGACATAATCATTAATAGAGACGAAGAAGATGAAATTAATAAAATCGCAAAAGGGAAGATAAGCATCAATTATGAAAAGGCTATTGGTATAAAGCATGTTGTATTGGGTTTTTTAATATTTCTAGCTATATTTATGTTTGGGATAGCATTACCAGTGTTACAAGATAAATTTCAAAAGCTAAATATTGAACAATATTTCTATTACTGTAACAATATTTTTATGGGACTATTAATTGAATCTATACCATTTGTTTTAATAGGTGCACTTTTGTCAGGTATAATTCAAATTTTTATGCCGGCTAATTTTATTGAAAATATAATTCCTAAAAATAAGGTGCTATCTAGTATCTTAGCTGCATTTTTAGGCATTATATTTCCTATTTGTGATTGCGGTACCGTACCTATTGCTCGTGGCTTTATAAAAAAGGGTATCCCAATAAATGTGGCAGTTACTTTTATGCTTTCGGCACCTATAGTAAATCCTATCGCCATTTTAGCAACATTTTGTGCATTTAGAGATAATTTAAAAGTGCTTTTCTTTCGAATTCTCATCGGAATGCTTATTGCCATCATAACTGGTGTAGTGGTTGGTAAGTTTGATAAAGAGAATATAGTAAAGAAAAATTATATTACCTGTAATTGTACAATTTGTAATAGTGACTTTAAAGAAAGTAATAATATCTTTTATAAAATTAAAGGGGTTTTTATTTATGCCAGGGATGAACTTATAGATGTAAGTAAATTTATGATTATTGGTATACTTATTTCCTCGATTATGCAGACTTTATTATCAAAAAATATAATTAATATTGATTTAAATAATAAAGCATTAACATTACTCATAATGATGGGCTTTGCTTTTCTTTTCTCTGTTTGTTCAACATCAGATGCTTTTATAGGTAAAGGATTTACAAGTAAGTTTCCCATACAATCAGTTATGGGATTTTTGATACTTGGACCTATGATTGATATAAAGAATTTACTAATGCTACTCGGAACTTTTAAGAAATCTTTTGTAACCAAAATTGTACTTTTAGTTTTCAGTATTACATTTATGTTATTAATGACTTTTTGGTCTTTGGGGATTGGAGTTTAATTATGAGTAAAATTAACAAAGAAATAGTTATAAAACTAGTTATATTAGGTGTGCTTATTTTATCCTTTGGATATTTTATAGAAGCGGATATATTAAAACTATATATTCATCCAAGATATATAATGCTTGTTAAATTTTCAGTAGTTGTATTAATTATAATGTTTATGATTACATTATTTGAGGTATTAAAAAAATCAACAATAAAAAAGAATATGAAAACATATGTTATTTTTCTTATTCCTTTATTTATGATAATAACTATGAATTCAAGTACAGTTACAGATGCAGCTAAAGGTAGTAGAGATACTAATATTTCTAAAGATAATCAAAATACAAGTAGTGAAAGCGTCAGTCAGCAAGATAAAGTGTATGAAGAATATCTAAAGGATAAAGAAAAAAAGCAACAAGTAATAAGTGATGATGGTAGTATTACTGTTAATGATGATAATTATGCCATGTTTTTAAATAATATAAATACACAAATGAGTGAATATGAAAATAAGGAAGTAGAGATTGTAGGCTTTATATACAGGCAAGATGACATGAAAAAAAATACCTTTGTAATAGCTAGATATATGATGGTATGTTGTGTTGCGGATATGAATCTTGTAGGGGTTTTATGTGAAAGCCAAGAGATAGTAACCTTAGAAGATAATACATGGATAAAAGTAAGAGGTAAATTAGTACTTGATAAAGAAAAGAATGAATTGATCATACAAATAGAAAATTTAGAAAAAGTAAATAAGCCTGATAAAGAATATATTTATATGAATATTTATTAAACCTGTATATTTTTATGTGGTTTTAGACAAGATATGTGTGTAAAAGATACAAAGGAGGAAATGAACAATGCAAAAGAATGAATCTATAAAATGTTCAGTTAAGCAATGTAAGTACAACAATAAGGAAAAATATTGTACATTAAATCAAATTATGGTAGGTACACATGAAAGTAATCCTAAACAAATAGAATGTACAGATTGTGAATCTTTTGAATTAGAATAGTGGTAAAAAACAATTGCATCTTAGTGATAAGATGCAATTGTTTTTTTAAAATTGTATTTAAAAGATGGAAATAATTAATAAATTTTTAATTTGAAATTCATTTTAGTAGAATAAACAGTTCATTTTGTAATTTTACTATGATATCATATCATTATGAAAGGAAGTGTTTGATGGTGGATAATTATGTGATAGTAACGGACTCAACATCAGATTTAAATTATGACTTAGTTAAAAAGTATGATATTGAAGTATTACCTTTAGAATTTATGCTGGGAGATGAATGGCATAAACATTATGCAGATTGCAGAGAATGCAGTTTAGAAACATTTTACGATGAAATGAAAAAAGGTGCTATAACTAAGACATCACAAATTAATCAATATACGATAACGGAAAACTTATCTAAGATTTTAGATAAAGGACTTGATGTACTATACATTGCTTTTTCAAGTGGACTAAGTGGAACTTATCAAAACTCAGTAAGAGCAGTTGAAGAACTAAAAGAAAAGTATCCAAATAAAAAGATTTTTACTGTAGATTCTTTATGCGCTTCAGGAGGAGAAGCCCTTCTTGTTTATAAAGCAGCGCTACTTAAAGAAGAAGGTAAATCAATTGAAGAAGTAGTTGAATGGGTTGAAAAAAATAAGCTTAATGTTATTCACTGGTTTACGGTAGATGATTTAAAGTATCTAAAAAGAGGGGGCAGAATTTCTGCAACTACAGCAATAGTTGGTACAGCCCTTAATATAAAACCTATCTTAAATGTGGACAATGATGGCCATTTACAAAGTGTAGGAAAAGCACGTGGAAGAAAATTATCATTAAAGAAAATTATTGAGAATATAAAAAATGGTATTATAAATCCTTCAGAAGAGGTTGTTTTCATAAATCAAGGTGCATGTATTAATGATGCAGAGACAATAAAAAAGGCTTTATTAGAAGACGTAGGAGTTAAGGAAGTCATAATTGGAGATATTGGTCCTGTAATAGGAGCACATACTGGTCCTGGAATCCTTGCAGTGTTCTGTATGGGACAAGAAAGATAAATTCATTTTTGGTATTATATATAGTTTAAAAAATTAATAAATAGTGTTTAGAATATAGAGTTATTAACTTATAAAGAAGTAGGTTCTATAATCTAAATGCTATTTTTTATGCTTTTATAGTTTGATAGGCATTGAAAAGCATGTTAGATAAGTATACAATATACATAAATAATAAAAAAAAGCAAAATAAGGGGGCTCAGATATGAATTTAAAATGGAGTTTAAAAGAATTATATCCAGCTATAGACAGTAAGGAATTTAAAGAAGACTTAGAGAAACTAGATAAGGTTATTGAAGAATATAAAGTTATAGCTACTGAAATTGATAATAAGCAAGTTAGTGATAAAGAAAAATTAGAAGGATATATTAATAAGCTTACTGAACTGTTTAAGTTATTTGATGGCTTAGGTGCTTTTGTGCATTTGATGTTAAGTACTAATACTAAAGATGCATTAGCTGCAAAATATAGTGATGTTTTAGATAGTAAGGAAGCTGTGCTTTCAGAGTATAGTTCCAAAGTAGAAAAATGGATTAGTACAATAGAAGATATTGATAAGGTTATTAATGCTTCTGAAGTTTTAAAGGAACATGAATTCATAATAAAAGAAATTGTTCAAAATAGTAAATATCTTTTATCTGATAAAGAAGAAGCTATTATTGCTAAAATGAAAAATACCGGCTCAAATGCTTGGGCAAAGCTTAAAGATAATTTGATTTCTAATTTAAAGGTAGAAGTGGATGGTGAAGAAAAGCCATTAACTGTCGTTCTTAATATGGCCTATGCCAAGGATAAAGAAACTAGAAAAAAGGGATATGAAGCAGAAATAAAATCCTATGTCAAAGTAGAAGAAGGTGTAGCTGCAGCTTTAAATGGTATTAAGGGGGAAGCTATTACAGTAAGTAAGCTTAGAGGATATAAATCACCTCTTGATATGACTTTAGTTACTTCAAGAATGGATAAAGAGATTTTAGATGCTATGCTTGAGGCAATGAAGGAAAGCATGCCAGCATTTAGAAAATATCTTAGAAAGAAAGCAGAGATGCTCGGATATAAAAATGGCTTACCTTTCTATGAATTATATGCACCAGTTTCCAAGGCAAAAATGGAATTTACATATGAACAAGCAGGAGATTTCGTAGTTAAGAATTTTAATACCTTTAGCGAACATTTATCTTCTTTTGCAAGAAATGCTATAGATAATTTTTGGATAGATGTAATGCCAAGAGAAGGTAAGGTTGGCGGAGGTTTCTGTGCTAACTTACATTCTATAGGAGAAAGCAGAGTATTATTAAACTTTGGTGGAAACTTTGGTGATGTAGTAACTCTTGCTCACGAACTTGGTCATGCATTCCATGGTGAATGTTTAAAAAATGAGAGTATATTAAATGCAGAATATCCAATGCCAATAGCAGAAACAGCTTCAACATTTGCCGAAACAATTATTAAGAAAGCAGCTGTAAAAGAAGCTGATAAAGATGAAGCTTTAGCAATAATTGAAGCAGAAGTTTCTGACTCAACACAAGTCATTGTTGATATTTATTCAAGATTCTTATTTGAAAAATGGTTAATTGAAAAGAGAGAAGAAAGCTCATTAACAGTTGAAGAAATAAAGGAACTTATGCTTAAGGCACAAAAAGAAGCCTATGGAGATGGCCTTGATCCTGAATTTTTACATCCATATATGTGGACTTGGAAACCTCATTATTATTATGCAGATGCAAACTTCTATAATTTCCCATATGCATTTGGATTGTTATTTGCTAAGGGATTATATGCTAGGTATCTAGAACAGGGTAGTGATTTTGCTAAGGATTATGAAAAATTATTATCTGTTACAGGTAAAAAGAATGTTTATGATATAGGTAAGGAAATTAACATTGATCTTAGAAGTAAAGAATTCTGGGAAAAATCTTTAAAGGTAGTAGAAGAAGATATCAATAGATTTTTAGAATACTAGAAAATGTAAGAAAGAGAGTCTCTTTGGTAAAGAAAGAGTCTCTTATTATTTTAGTTTTAATGATAGG
>JAQXTC010000141.1 GCA_029219285.1 Clostridiaceae bacterium | reverse complement strand
CCATGGAACTATACACCTTCAGGTTGTATTAATTCAGACAATGCTTATGCTGTATATTGGTTAGAATCTAACTTAGATCCTAATGAATCTATAACTCGTTTCACTTACTATGGACTAGCTGCTGATGCTAGTATTCCATTCTCTGGAGAAATAAATGTTGTAACAGAAAATACAACTTGCACTCTTAACACTAATTCATCAGTAGACGTTACCGCACAATCTAAAATATTTGCAGATAAATTTGATTTTTCTGAAGCAAATTGTGCTCTTGATTCTAAATTAAAACGTGGTGATCGACTTGGCTTTAACTTAGTCTTTGGTAATTATGGTGATTTAGATTATGTTGCTAGTACTTCTTCTAATACTGTTATAGATACCCTTACTATTGAATCACCAGCTCGTATGATACTTTTAAGTCTTTCAATGCCAGAAGAATTTATGTTATTTAATTTAACTACAGGTAATCCTATATCTATAGGTGATATTTTTGAAACTGGTACTACTTCTATTCAGGTTAGAAGATTAATTTCAGGTGGAGATCCTACTAACCCTGATGATTTCTTGGCAGACTTTGATTTAGAAGCTCAATCTGTCTATAGTATAGCTATGCTATTTGAAGTAAGTTTTAACTAATACAAAATATAAAAATAGCTATCTCATTTTCTGAGATAGCTTTTCCTATTCAACCTTATAATTATTTACATCAATTATGGTTGGTTCATCGCTTATGTCATTATTATCTTCACTCTTTTTAATTTTGGGTATAGTAAGTAAAAGTAAATCATTATCAAAAGTTGCTCTTAATTTACTAACATCTACTTCGCCAATATAAAAAGTTTTTACAAGGTCTCCACCACTTTGGACAACCATCATACTAAAATTTTGTCCATCAGAATAAACTTTTTTCTTTTTTATAGTTAAAATAGCTTTATTTTTTTCGAAATCAATACTCACATCTCTGGGCCCTATCCCAGGTAAGTATCCTTTTATTAAATAATAATCTCCATAATCTTTAAACTGGACATCATAATCTTCTGAATTAATCATTTCATCTAGCATATCATTAACAACATTACTATCTAAAAGATTATCTACCATTGAATTAATAAAACCATCATCAAATAGATTGAAAAAGGAATTTATTCCATTAACATTCCAATTATTCCAGCCATTATTGCTATTATTAAAAGGAAACATACCAAACATATATATGCATCTCCTATTTTTCAAAGGCTATACTATATATGTATTACTTCCATTTGAAAATGACACAATAATTAGTATCCTAAATTTTCATTCATGAAAATAACATGGATTCTATCTTTATTTCTTTGTCTTTTTATTACTGTATATTCGTTACATATTCTGTCTTTACTTTTACAATCCATACAATATCCAACCTTTGCACATGGAGTATCTTTATTAAGTCTCTTTGCATTAATTGGAGCTGCAACTCTCTTATTTCTTTCTATAGCTTCATTAAGATCTTTAACTATCTTGTTAACACCACAAATAACGATAACTTTATCTGGTCCATAAAGCATTGCTGCTACTCTATTTCCATTACCATCAACATTATATAACTCACCATTTTCAGTTATTGCATTTGTACTTGTAAAATATGCATCAGCCATAAATGTTTTCTTATACATTCTTACTATATCTTCTGGTTTTAATCCGTCTTTATATCTATCTAAGAATTCATATCTTTCACCTCTTAGATGATCTATTACTCCTGTTTCAAATAAAGTTACAGATCCACCACATGATACTAAAGAATTTTCAGCAACTATCATATCAATTATATTTAATAGTTCATTTTTATCTTTAGCCATGTATCCGTTCATATTATTTTTGGCTAAAGCATCTATTGTTCTTAAAATCTTTTGTTCATTAACCCACTTAACATTCTTGTCCATCTTTACCCCTTCTTTCAAGAAAACTGCAAAAGTAAGAACTCAAACTAAAAATTAAGTTGAGTTCTTAAATAATGCCTATAGATTTTTTCCACAGCACTTCTTATACTTCTTACCACTTCCACAAGGACATGGATCATTTCTGCCGATTTTATGATCATTTCTTACTATTTTAGATTCCTTATATTCTTTTTCAATTTCTTTTCTCTTTTCTTCTGAGAATATTCCATCCCATTGAGCTAATGTATAAAGGTATTCAGCCTTTGCATCAAGCATATTGAAATATAATTTTTCTAAATTAATATCAAATACTAATTCAGTTGTTGAATCAATAGCTTCTAAATCATATTGGCTATTTAAACTGTCATTAATACCATCAACAAATCCCATTATAAATTCATTTGTTGTTTCGTACTTCTTTGCTAATTCTTCAATTGTTGATTTAAGAGTCTCTTTATGGTTAGCTAATAAATCTTTGTATATTTTAGTTTCTATTTCGCTATATTCTGCCCAAAAAGCATTTTCTCCTTTAGTTTTAACATATTCAACTACCATGTCAGTCCAATCTTTATATAAACTCATTTTAAATTCTCCTTTTTCTTCTATTTCTATATGTAATTAATTATTTTTACTTTAATTCTAAATATCCACTTGGTTCATGTCTACTAGCCATTGATATTAGTATGTCTTCCCCCTGTTTTACGTTATTTTCATTCATAACATTTAAAACAGTTTGATAAGCTAAATCAGGATGATTGTTTGTACTACTTAAATGTCCTAATAGTATCTTTTTATCATCACCACATTTTGCCACTTCAAGAAGTGCTGTAGCGCAATCATCATTTGATAAATGTCCTACTTCACTTAATATTCTTCTTTTTAATTGATATGGATATGGTCCAAATTTAAGCATATTTACATCATGGTTACATTCTAATAATATTGCCTTAGAATCCTTTATATTTTCAAATATTTCTTGTGTAAATACTCCAAAGTCAGTAGCTATACTTACTCTATTTTTAATCCCATTGATTGTATAACCAACTGGTGCTACAGCATCATGAGGTATAATAAAAGATTTAATCGCCAAATCACCAATTTCTACTGTGCTTCGCCTATCCATAATCTTTATATTATGTTCTTTTATCTTACCTAAAGAATTCTCCATAGCTTCCCAAGTCTTATCATTTGCATAAATAGGGATATCATACTTCCTAGATAATACTCCTACCCCTTTTATATGATCACTATGCTCATGTGTAATAAAAATACCATCTAAATCAGCCGCCTTTTCACCAATAGATTGTAAAGCTTCATCTATTTTCTTACCTGGCAATCCTGCATCGATTAAAATTTTAGAATCATTTTCTGATACAAAAATACTGTTACCACTACTACCACTATATAATGAGCAGAATATCATTTGCTATATGCCTCCATTTTATTCTTCAACTGATATTCTACGTATATCAGCACCAAGAGCTTGGAATTTATTTTCAATATGAGGATATCCTCTATCAATGTGTTCTATACTAGTTATTTCAGTTTTTCCTTCAGCCATAAGTCCTGCAATAACCATTGCTGCACCTGCTCTAAGATCTGTTGCTTTAACTACTGCTCCAGTTAATCTTTCAACACCATCTATTATTGCAACTCTACCTTCAACCTTTGTATTTGCACCCATCTTTTTAAGTTCATCAAGATGTTTGTGTCTACTTTCCCAAATTGATTCAGTTATTAAGCTTCTGCCATTTACTGTACATAAAAGCGCTGACATAGGTTGTTGTATATCAGTTGGAAAACCAGGATATGGTGCAGTCTTTATACTAACACCTGAAAGTGGTCCTGTTACTGTTACTCTAACAGAATCATCTCCCTCTTCAACTATAGCTCCCATTTCCTTAAGTTTTGCAGTCATAGATTCTAAGTGCTTTGGAATTACATTTGTTATTGTTACATCGCCCTTTGTTGCTGCTGCAGCTATCATAAATGTTCCTGCTTCAATTTGATCTGGAATTACACTATATGAACATCCCTTAAGTTCTTTAACACCTGTAATTCTTATTACATCTGTTCCTGCACCTTTTATATCCGCACCCATAGTATTTAAGAAATTAGCTACATCAACTACGTGTGGTTCTTTTGCAACATTTTCCAATGTAGTTACACCTTCTGCTAATGTTGCTGCTATCATAACATTAATTGTTGCACCAACTGAGACAACATCAAAGAAGATATTAGCTCCTGTTAGTTTATCTGCACTTATAATTACAGTTCCATGTTCAATAGTAACATTAGCGCCAAGTGCTTCAAATCCTTTTATATGTTGGTCTATAGGTCTAACTCCTATAGGGCATCCACCTGGAAGTTGAACTTTTGCTTGTTTAAACCTTGTTAGTAAGGCACCTATGAAATAGTATGATGCTCTCATTCTACTATTATCTTCCGTACATGCATCATAGTTATTTACTTCACTACTATCAATTTCTAACGTATTATTATCTATTTTATTTACTTTACAACCTAAGCTTCTTAAAATTCTTTCTAAACAATGTACATCTTCAATATCTGGTATATTATCAATTACGCATTTTCCTTTACTTGCGACTACTGCTGCTGGTAATATAGCAACTGCAGCATTTTTTGCCCCGTTAATTTCTACCGAGCCCTTTAGAGGTTTACCTCCATTTATTACTAGTCTTTCCATCCTTTTTTTCACCCTTATTTCACAGAATATATATATATTAAAATTCCCTAAATTCGTATTATTATCCAAAAAATCACATTAAGTTATCGCAACCCTAGTATATCTTAATTCTATCTTTCTCATTATATCATAAAGTGTACTAAATTAAATAGATTTTTTATGGGAATTAGTTTTTTTAAAATGATTAATTTTACTTATAAGTAATAATCTTTCACCCTTTTATTTGCTTTCAAATACCTAGATGAAATATATAAATTGTGTTTTTTTATACTTGGTAATATGTTATAATTTATAACAAAGTCTGTATGATTTATACGAAATAAGAACTATTTTTTTGTAATGAGAGGTTTAATATTATGAAATATTATATTGTTGCACTTTTTGATAAAGATTCATACAAAACAATAACCCCAATCCAAAAGAATATATCAAAGAAATTTAGGGCTAATAGAAATTCTCCTCAACCTTATATAACTTTGGAGGTTTTAGAAAATCCTAATATGGATAAATTATATTCAATAGTTGAAAAAGTTATTAAGCCTTACAAAAAATTTAAGGTTGAATTATGCAATGATGTTTCAATTAATGAAGCTCAAAAAACTGTTAATTTATCAATTTTAAATGAAGGATACATTAAAAAAATTAGTCGTAACCTTAATGATACTCTTGCTTTACATGGGGTACATACAAAAGATGGTATAAATAATTTATCCATTTCACTTGGTAATGTTAATTATTCAAATAAAGAACGAAAGTATTCTAATGATATTGCATGTGATTTGATAAGAAAAGACGGCAAAAATTTAACATTAAAAATTGATTCTTTTGAAGTTTGGAAAATTTCTAATAATAGAAAAGAAACACCAATAAAGAGTTATGAATTAAAAACTTTTTAGTTTATTCTTACAGGTTAACATATTTAAGGTATGGTAACCTTTTTTATTTTTGATATTTTCAAACTTTTTAAATTATTTGCAATGTATTCGTTTTCTGCCCCTTTAAATTATTTTAAAGATTTTGTAAAATATTTATTATACGATGGCCTTAACTAAGGGGGAAAATTTATGAATATTACAGACTTATTCGAACTTCAAAAAAAAGTTAATAATAACATCAATATTGATCCATCATTAACAGCATATAAAGTTGTAGCTAGAAAAAATCTAGAATTACACGTGAAAATGAGTGATTTAGCTAACGAAACTCAATGTTATAAATATTGGATTGATGACGAACCAATTTTAGATCATGATGCAATTTTCGATAAATATATTACTTGTTTGAATCAAATTATTTCTTTAGGCTTAAATAATAATTATTCCGACATTGGCGAGATTATTGTTGAAGAAAGTGAATATTGTCTTAGTGATCAATTTTTAAATTTATATATCGATATAAATGATCAAATTATATCACCTTCTAAAGATCATTATTCAACCCTTGTAGAAGATTTTTTAACACTTGCAATCAGTTTAGGCTTTTCAGATGAAATGATTTTAGATGGATTTAAGAACATATGTAAAGAAGAAATAGCTCTTTAACATTTATTGTTAAAGAGTTTTTTTGTATACTGCCATACTTTTGGGAATACTACTCTTTGAGGTGATTAACTTATGATGGCAGTTATTTTTGCAATAATTTCAGGAATATCAATGAGTATTCAAGGAGTATTCAATACTCGTCTTAGCGAAAAGATTGGATTATGGGAAACAAACACCCTAGTTCAAGGAATAGCTTTTATATTAACATTATTAGTTACCTTCTTTGTGGGAAAAGGAAGTTTTACTAGTATAAAAGATGCAAATAAATTATATTTACTTGGAGGTGTTTTAGGTCTTATCATAACCTTTACCGTAATGAAAAGCATTGGTTCTTCTAATGCAACTTATGCTGTTTCAATAATTCTCGTAGCACAACTTATTGCAGCAGCATTAATCGATGCCTTTGGCTTATTTGGAAGTGAAAAAATTAATTTTACCTTAAAAGAATGCATAGGTGTTGCAATTATGATTGCTGGTATTATAGTATTTAAATGGAATAGATAACAAAAAGGGGTACTATAATATGAATTTTTTTAAGAATATTGTATTCTTATCAAAACTTACCGCAAACAATATAAGAGAAATATTTAATTCAAGAGAATCAGTAATTAATGAAGACTTATATACTAATTCATTAAATTGGTATGGGCATGCTACTACTTTAATAAATATGTCTGATATAACAATTCTTACTGATCCAGTGCTTACTGGATACTTAGGACATTTTTTTAAGAGAGTTGTAGATAAACCTTACGATTTGAGACAAATAAAAGTTGATTATATTTTATTATCTCATGGACATATGGATCATCTAGACTTTCCTTCTCTTAGAAAATTAAATAAAGATGCAACAATTATTGTTCCAAAAGGTTACGGCAAATTAATGAAGCTTTTTGGTTATAAAAAAGTTGTAGTTATTCGTCACGGTGAAGTTTATGAAGATGAAAATATAAAAGTAACATCTATTAAAGCAGAACATGACGGACGACGTTTTTATCTTGGAATAGATGATGAAAGTCATTCATTTTTAATTGAACGAAACAATAAGAAAGTTTTTTTTGCTGGCGATACAGCTTACACTGAAAATTTTAATAGCATAAAATGTGATGTTGCAATTATGCCTGTTGGCTGTTATAAGCCTGATAGATTTGCATACATGCATTGTACTCCAGAACAAAGTTACAAGATGTTTAGTAATATGGATGCATATGCAATGATTCCAGTACATTATAAAACTTTTAAAATTTCTTTAGAAAACTTTGACGAAACTTTTAGTACATTGAAAAACATTAATGATGATAGAATTAAACTGATTAATATCGGTCAAACATACAGATTTTAAATGCTTACCTAAAGTTCAAGTAATTATTTTACCTGAATTTTAGGCTTTTTATTTTTAACACTTATCAGTTATTTTATATACAATAGTAACAAGAAGAATTGTATAGGAGTATACTATGTTTTTTGCTAAAAATAAAATAGACAAAAACTTACGATATTACGTATCAAATAACTGCTATAAAAAATATAGAGTTTTAATAAAATATAAAAATCTTAAAGATAGTATTATAAAAAGAATAACTTCATCTAAAAACTCATTAATTTATGTTCTTGAATATTCTAGTATTATTGTAGCGAAAATAGATGGCCGTACATTAGAAAGATTATTAGAATATCCTGAGATAGAATATATAACCTTGGATGAGTATCTTTTTTTGTGTGGTATGAGTATATCCACTGCAAATTCAGTTCATTATAATGAAAAATTTAACCTTTCTGGTAAAGGTGTAGAAATTGCAATTGTAGATAGTGGAGTTTTTCCTCATCCAGATTTAACTTCACCTGTAAGTAAGATTAAAGTATTCAAAGATTTAATTAACAATTGTTCATATCCTTACGATGATAACGGCCATGGTACAAGTATTGCTGGAATAATTGCAGGAAATGGTTATTCTTCGAACACTCTATACAAAGGTGTTGCTACAGGAGTTGAACTTCATTGTTATAAAGCTTTTGACAAGCTAGGAAAAGGATATGCCTCTACAATTCTATACGCACTAGAAGATATTGTAAATTCTTCTTTAAAAAATAATATTAAAATCCTAGCTCTTCCATTTGAACAGTTAACACATAATACTTTTATTACTAACTTATTTAATATAACATTTTCTAAAGCAATAAATCATGGAATTATTCCAATTGTTCCAAGTGGAAGTAATGAAAATATGCAAGGTTCAATTATGGGTATTGCTACTCTCCAAAATTGTCTTACTATAGGCGGAATAAATACTATTAAAGGCTTGAATCCATATTTATATTCATCTTCAGGACCTTTTGGTAAGTATATGAAACCAGACTTAAGTGCTGCATGTTGTAATATTACATCTTTAAATTCTGATTCCGAATACATTTCTGAAAAAGATGGCTTCAAGTTATATCCAAAAAAACTTGAAGCCTCATATAAAACTTTTAGCGGTACTTCTTTAGCTGTTGCCTATGTAGCAGGTCTTTGTTCATTACTATATGAAAAAAATCCTTCTTTATCTTTCAGTGATATATCATCACTACTAAAGCTATCCTGTGAAGAAAAAGAATTCTCTAAATTTCAACAAGGTGAAGGTATTATTAGTACTTCAAAGCTATTTAGCTAAGCTTTGATATAATTTATTGGATTAATTGGGACCCCATTAACTCGTAATTCAAAATGTAAATGAGGTCCTGTACTATTTCCTGTGCTTCCTACTTTCCCTATTAAATCTCCTTCTTTTACCTTGTCTCCTGTATGTATATTAAAACTACTTAAATGAGCATAAACCGTTTTTATGTTGTTTTCATGCTCAATAGTTATTTTATTTCCGTAACCATTAACATAACCACATTCCACAACAGTTCCATCTAAAGCAGCATATACTGGATCTCCTGTATTATGTGAAATATCTATGCCATTATGTTTTCTACCCCATCGCCATCCAAAATTTGAGGTAATATATCCGCCACCAGTTGGATGATCCAAAAATGCTATACAATCATTAATGGGACTCTTAGCTCCTTTATATACAATTGTATCTGTACTATCAACAAGCACTTTTTCGCTTATAACTTCTTCTCCTGTTTTTATACCATTAACATAATTAACGTTGGCAATAACTTCCTTGAATCCAGTGGTTCCTTCTTCTTGTTTTGTTTCTCCCATGTACATATTTTCGTCTTCTATTACTGTTACTTCTGGTTTTATTTCTTCCTGCCTTATTTCACGGCATTTCATATTTATATCAACAATATCATCTATATTATTATCATTAACTATTTTTTCTGCTATACTGTCTACAGAATTTGCTTCTTCTCCATTAGATTCTTCATCATATTCAACTTTTGCATCAACATCTACTGATAATATAGTTTTTTTATCTATTTCGCCATTATCTATGTATAATTCTCCAACCCTCTTAAGAACTTCTTTCCCTTCATCCAAATCAACTAAAATCCCATAACTTTTATCATCTATACTCATATTTACTAAACTTGCTTCTTTATTTGTCAGCGCAATTAAATCACTATCTTCTTCTAGATATTCCTTATCATCCTTATAGGTAACTATTTGAACTGTACAAACACTTAACGCTATGCTAGCTAAAGATACTAGAATAGCCTTTTTATATCTCTTATTCATAACACTTTCCTTTCTAAGAAACACATAATGTACTTTTCCCACTTTTCAGATTTTTATACATTTCTGTAATGTTGTTATACTTGAAACCCTTTGTTATAATTAAGATGAATTTTAACTGATTATGATTTAGATGAAAGGAGGAGCTTTGAATATGAGTACCTTTATGCTAAGAAACAGCAGTATGAATTTTACTCCTGTTAGTAACATTTTTATTGAAAAGTATATGGCAGGTGCCCGTGGTGAATTTGTCAAAGTATATTTACTTATGCTTAAATACAATACATCTAATGAACCCGGAGTTAATAGTTCTATACTAGCTTCATCCTTAAACTTACTTGAATCTGATGTAATGAACGCTTTAAATTATTGGAATGACATGGGTGTAATAAAATTAGTTCAAATAGATAAGATGAATAACTTCTCTGTAGAATTTTTACCTCTTGAAGATAATGAAGGTAATCCTCGGAAAGAAGTAAATCTTTTAGCCGCTTTAGATAATGCTGAAACTACAGATATGTTAAAAGAAATAGGTCGAATCTTAAATAGAACCTTATCTCCAAAAGAAATGGAAATCTACTTAGGATGGCAAAAAGACTTTAATTTTTCTTCTGAATTAATATTATTGCTTATCGAATATTGTGCTTCTAAGAACAAACGTGACTATAGATATATTGAAAGAGTTGCTATTGCTTGGAATGAAAAAGGCATAAATACAATGGAAAAAGCACAAGAATATATAACAAAAACAGAAGATAAATGGGTAAAGATTAGAAAAATACTGTCTTATCTAGGAATAAAAAATTCTGAAATAATGAAACCTCAAGAGCAAATGCTTGAAAAATGGCTTTTAACATATAATTTTGACTTGCCAATGATTGAAAAAGCATGCGATAAATGTTTTGAAAGACTTAATAGAGCTGATTTTAGATATATAGATGGAATTTTAACTAAATGGAATGAATCTAATATAAAAACTCTTAAAGATGTAGAAACAACAGATGTAGAATTTAAAAATAAAAATAATTATAATAAAAGTAATTATTCTAGAGGATATAATAAAAATAACTCTGGTAAAGTCGGATTCAATAATTTTGAACCAAGGAATTATGATTATGACTCCCTAGAAAAGAAGTTGTTAGGATGGGATAATGATGATTAATGGATATCAAGCAAAATTAATGGATATGTATGCAAAATTAAGAGAGAATGAAGCTGCTAACCTCAAAAAAAGGAAAGCTGAAATTCAAAAACTATATCCAGCAATAATAGAAATAGATAACCAGATTCAGAAATTATCATTACAGCTTTCGCTTGCTATCTTAAAATCAACCGATAGTTCTGAAACATTAAAAGAATACAAAAATAGAATAACTGACCTAAGAATGAAAAAAGGTGAGATGTTAGTAGCTAGAGGATATTCTGCTGATTACTTAAATATACATTATAGATGTAGCAAATGTAATGATACTGGATTTATTGGAACTCAAAAATGTACTTGTTACAAAGAAGGTTTAATAAAACTTTATTATGATAATTCTTCTTTAAGAAATATTTTAAACGAGAAAAACTTTAATAACTTTGATATTAACTTATTTTCTCCTCACAGATTAGGAGATGAAAAATATTCTCCAAGGAGAAATATAGAAAATATATATGAATATATTAGAGGTGAATACATTCCTCACTTTAATAATATAGATACTAACTTATTATTCTTTGGAAGTCCTGGAAGTGGAAAGAGTTATTTATCATATTGTATTGCCAAAGACCTTTTAGATCTTGGTCATTTAGTTGTATATAAAACTGCTGATGAATTAATAAGTGATTTAAAATCAGTTAGATTTAATAATAATACTAAACTTAATGAAGCACTTGTGGAATGTGATTTATTAATAATTGATGACTTGGGTACAGAACAAATTAATGAATTTACAATTACAGAATTATTTAATTTGTTAAATACTAAGCTATTAAAAAATAAAAAAATGCTAATATCAACTAATCTTACACTTGCTGATATTACAAAGGTATATAGTGAACGTATTTCATCAAGATTATTAGGTGAATTTAAATTATTTAAATTTTATTCTGAAGACATAAGAATAGCTCAAAATCTAAAAAGAAATAAGTTTTAATAAAACAAATATAAAAAAGAGGCATATATCATTCATCCTAATGATATGTGCCTCTTTTTATGTTAATCTTGTTCTAATGCTCCTGTGTATAATTGATAATAAATTCCCTTCTTGTCTATAAGACTGTCATGATCTCCACGTTCAATAATCTTACCTTGATCAAGAACCATAATAACATCTGAATTCTTAATTGTAGATAATCTATGTGCAATAACAAATACTGTTCTACCTTCCATAAGCTTATCCATACCATCTTGTACAATTTTTTCTGTACGAGTATCAATACTAGAAGTTGCTTCATCTAATATTAAAACTGGTGGATTAGCAACGGCTGCTCTTGCTATTGAAAGTAATTGTCTTTGTCCTTGTGATAAATTTTCTCCATCGCCTGTTAACATTGTATTATATCCATCAGGCAAATGATCTATAAAATGATTAGCATTTGCAAGCTTAGCTGCTGCAATTACTTCTTCATCAGTAGCATCTAACTTGCCATATCTAATATTCTCCATTACAGTACCAGTAAAAAGATGAGTATCTTGAAGAACTATACCAAGTGATCTTCTAAGATCTGACTTCTTTATTTTATTTATATTAATTCCATCATAACGAATCTTACCATCTTGTATGTCATAAAAACGGTTAATTAAGTTGGTAATAGTAGTCTTTCCTGCTCCAGTTGCTCCAACAAAAGCTATCTTTTGACCTGGTTTTGCATAAAGTTCTATATCATTAATAACTATCTTTTCATCGTTATACCCAAAATCGACATGATCAAAAACAACATCACCTTCAAGTTTTTGATATGTTGTTGTATTTTCTGCTTTATGATAATGCTTCCAAGCCCATGTCCCTGTTCTTTTTTCACTTTCTTTAATTTCACCATTTTCATTAATTGTAGCATTTACAAGTTCAACATAACCTTCATCTATTTCTGGCTTTGCATCAAGAACTTTAAATATTCTATCTGCACCAGCTAAAGCCATAACAACAAAATTTAATTGTTGAGAAACTTGTGCTATTGGCATATTAAAGTTTTTATTAAATTGAAGGAATGACGCTAATGTTCCTAAAGTTAGACTCGAGCCTACAACAAATGGTCCTATTTCTATACCACCAAAAATTGCAAGTGCAGCTCCTACTACAGCAATTACAACATAGCTTATATTACCTATATTTCCGATAGCAGGCATTAGTATATTAGCAAATTTATTGGCATTATCAGCACTATGGAATAACTCTTCATTTAATTCATCAAACTTTTTCTTACTTTCCTCTTCATGACAGAATACTTTAACTACTTTTTGACCTTCCATCATTTCTTCAATAAATCCATTAACCTTACCTATATCTTGTTGTTGAGCTTTAAAGTATTTACTACTTTGTCCTGCAATAACTTTAGTCACAAATAGCATTATTCCAACCCATACTATAGTTATAACTGTTAGAACAATACTTAATGATAGCATTGAGAAAAACACACTTACTATTGTTATAGTTGATGCAAGAAGTTGAGGAATACTTTGACTTATCATTTGTCTTAATGTATCTGTATCATTTGTATAAACACTCATTATATCTCCATGTGGATGAGTATCAAAATACTTTATTGGTAAAGATTCCATATGTTCAAATAAATCATCACGAATATTCTTCAATGTTCCTTGGGCTACATTTATCATAATTCTATTAAACAAATATGTTGAAGCTACTCCTACTAAATAAATTAGCGCCATATACATAAGTGCTCCAAAAAGTTTTGAGAAATCTGGATTAGTTTCATTTACAAAAGGTAATATATATTCATCAATTAATTTCTTTAAAAATAATGTACCTATAACATTAGCTACAGAACTTAAAATTATTAAAAGTCCAACTGCAAAGCAATGCAATTTATAATTTTTTAATATATACCCCATAAGCCTTCTTAGGATTTTTCCCTGGTTTTCTATTTTAGGTTTTACTCCAGGTGGCATTCTTTTTGGATTTTTAGTTCTTTTATTATTATCCATTATTTATCAGCCCCCTTTACCTGTGATTCATATACATCACGATAAATATCACTCTTTTCAAGTAATTCTTCATGATTTCCTATTGCTACTATCTTACCTTCATCTAATACAATAATCTTATCGGCATCTTGAATAGAGCTAATTCTCTGTGCAATTATTATCTTTGTTGTATTAGGAATTTCTTCTCTAAATGCTTTCCTGATAAGATAATCAGTTTTTGTATCTACTGCACTTGTAGAATCATCTAAAATAAGAATCTTTGGTTTTTTTAGTAATGCCCTAGCAATACATAATCTTTGCTTTTGTCCTCCTGATACATTGTTACCGCCTTGTTCAATATATGTATCATATTTCTTAGGAAATAATTGAATAAATTCATCAGCTTGAGCTAATTTGCAAACTCTTTGAACTTCTTCATCGGAAGCTTCTTTATTTCCCCATCTAATATTTTCACTAATTGTTCCAGAAAATAATACATTCTTTTGTAAAACCATAGCAACTTCATTTCTTAAAGTTTCTATATCATACTTTTTAACATTAATTCCTCCCACAGTAACTTCTCCTGATGTTACATCATATAATCTAGGTATCAATTGAACTAATGAAGATTTTGCACTACCAGTTCCCCCCATAACACCAATAGTTTGGCCTGGTTTTATACTAAAATTAATGTTTTCTAATACAGATTTACCATCATTTTTATAAGAGAATTGAACATCCTTAAACTCAATAGATCCATCTCTAACTTCAAATATTGGATTTTCACAATTTGTTAAATCTGATTTTTCTTCCATAACCTCAACAATACGTTCAGCTGAAGCTCTTGACATAATGACCATTACAAATGCCATTGAAATCATCATAAGACTCATTAATATGTTTAATATATAGGTAAAAAGACTCATTAATTCTCCAGTTGTCAATTCATTTGATACAACCATTTTAGCACCAAACCATGATACTAATAAAATGCATGAATACATTACAAATTGCATTATTGGAGCATTTAATACTATAATCTTTTCCGCTTTTATAAATAAATTATATAAGTTTCCACTAGCTTTATGGAATTTCTTTATCTCATGATCTTCTCTTACATACGCTTTTACAACACGAATTGCACTAACATTTTCTTGTACGCTAGCATTTAAATCATCATATTTCCTAAATACCTTCACAAAGATTGGATGTACTTTAGATATAACTAAAGCTAAAGCTATACCCAATGCAAAAATTGCTCCTAAGTATATTGAAGAAAGCCTTGGACTAATTGAAAATGACATAATCATCGCACAAATAAGCATAAATGGTGCTCTAATACATAACCTTATTACCATTTGATAAGAATTTTGTACATTAGTTACATCTGTTGTTAATCTAGTTACAAGTCCTGCTGTAGAATACTTGTCTATATTTGAAAAAGAATAGTTTTGAATATTATCAAACATAGCCTTTCTCAAATTCTTAGCAAATCCTGTTGATGCTGTAGATGCATATTTTCCTGCAAGTATTCCAAATGTTAACGAAAATAAAGCCATAATTATCATACATATTCCGATTTTAGTGACACTTACCATATTTCCTGCCA
This sequence comes from Clostridiaceae bacterium, assembly GCA_029219285.1. Lineage (GTDB taxonomy): Bacteria > Bacillota > Clostridia > Clostridiales > Clostridiaceae > Clostridium. The sequence continues at coordinate 6,060 of JAQXTC010000141.1, read as the reverse complement.
TTACACCATCATCAATTATAGCTGCCATTAAAAAAGGTATTGCAACTTCCATGATAACTTCTAGTATTACAAAAATTGGTGTAAGTATAGAATCTTTTTTATATTCTTTTACTTGTGACAATAATTTCTTAATCATATTATACCTCCCACCTTATAATGTAGTATGCTAACTATCAATTCAAAAAATATGACTGATTATTAATCAGTCATATTTTTTAACATTATAAATAAAAATTCTCTTAATTTTGCAATATCTTTATCAAATAAATTATTGGTTAGAATTTTTTCAGCATTATTTAAGTTTTCTACTAACTCTTCATGTAATTCTCTACTTTTTGATGTTAATATAATTTGTTTATACCTGTTATCTTTAGCACTAGGTTTAAACTTTATTAAATCTTTCTCTTCAAGTCTTTTTAATATCCCCGTTACTGTTGGTCTTTTTAAATTGAAATGCCTTTCTATATCTATTGGATTAATTTCTTGAGTTCTATCAAAATCATATCTATCATTTATAAAACCTAACACCGCACATTGAGAAGCTGTTAATCCTACATCAATTAACTTACTATCAAGTTTTCTTTTAAATGAATTATTAATCATTTTAATTAATAAACTGATTCTAACCTCTTTATCCATAGAAACTTCCTTTTTTATTAATAGTTAGTAAGCTAATTATAGTCCTTTATTCCACATTTTTCAATAGCAACAATAACTTAATTTTGAATAAAATATATTATTTTCTGCATACCTCAATCTTTATTTTTGTAGCATAAAATGCAAGTAACCTTCTGATTCATCTTCAAAAACACTGCCATAACCAAATTACACCTGTTTTTCTTTGGAATTTTCAACATTTATTCATAATATTTAAGTTGTGCATTCCAAAGTCTAGCATAAAAGCTCTTTTTCTTTAGAAGATCCTCATGGCTACCTCTTTCAACAATCTTTCCATTATCAAATACCATAATATCATTGCAAAATCTACAACTGCTCATTCTATGAGAGATAAATATACTTGTCTTATCTTTTGTCATCTCATCAAATTTTGAATAAATCTCATATTCACTTAAGGGATCAAGAGCTGCTGTAGGCTCATCTAATATTACAAAAGGAGCATCTTTATATAAAGCTCTAGCAATAGCAATCTTCTGTGCTTCTCCACCACTAATTTCAACACCCTCATCATCATATTTCAATAGAAGTGTATCTATTCCTTCAGGTAAATTTTTAACCACTTCATCTACCCCAGCTTGCTTCAAGCAACGCCATACTTTATCTTTGTCAATAGCCTTATTAGCTGCTACATTTTCTCCTACTGGAAATGAGAATAAAAGAATCGTTTATCGTTAAGATTGTCCCAAATTTGCTGTATTCCAATAGATGCACATACTTCTTCGTTTCTTGTATGAATATATGTATTATGACCTGAACTCTTTACATAAAAAATATGCTTATATTTTATTTTTCTAACGCTTCTATCTTCTGTAACTATTATAAAAGATTCTTGAACTTCTAAGTTTTTACGCACTTTATCAAAACAGAATATTACTTTCTCTTTCTCTTATCTTTTCCGCCAGCTCCATTCCAGTCATCCCTGGCATTTCAATATCAAGCAATACCACATCAGCATCTATTTCATCTTCAAAATTAAAAAGAAGCAATTTGGCATCATTGTATATATTCACCCGTTCAATCTCTTTAATTTGTTGTGCCCACTTATATATACATGAACTTAAATATTCTGCTTGTACTTTTATACTTTCCTACACATCAAAAAAGCATCAATGATAATTCATTGATGCTTAAAATGGCGACTCAGATCGGGCTCGAACCGACGACTTCCAGCGTGACAGGCTGGCACTCTAACCAACTGAGCTACTGAGCCATATTACTTTGGTGGGCACAACAGGGCTCGAACCTGTGACCCCCTGCTTGTAAGGCAGGTGCTCTCCCAGCTGAGCTATGCGCCCAAAGTAAAAAGTAAAATTGGTGACTCCTAGGGGAATCGAACCCCTGTTACCACCGTGAAAGGGTGGTGTCTTAACCGCTTGACCAAGGAGCCATATGCATTTTTTGTCGTTATCGCTTTGCTTTTGTTGCTAGGCGCTAACCACATAGACTATAATACAGAAAATCAGAAATAGTGTCAACACATTTTTTATATTTTTTTTAGTTTTTTTTGACTTTTAGCATTTTGTGATTTATTCAATAATTAAATTTTTATCGTCAACCCTTGTGTCCATCACATTTTTCATAGCTTTATTATAATTCTCAATCATTATTTTTTTTCTTTGAATTTCTAATTTAATTATACTAATTTGACGACTACATCCTTCCACAAATTGCAACATTTCTATAGGTTTTACCTCTACGCTATAATTTTCCCTTTTAAAATTTTGTCCAGATGCTTTTATTTCAACTGGAAGTTTACTGTTTATAACACCTATTATTTCCTTATTCCAAATTCCTCTTTTATTTACATTATACTTATCTTTCAATAAATTAAAGTCAACAAGTTTCTCATCAATTTCTTCTTCTAAAGAATCTTTTAGTGCTTTATAGAAAAAAACAGAAATACCTCTATTAAGTTTTATTTTCAAAAATTCTTTATTTTCTATCAAAAAATCATCAATTTCTCCTTCGCTTATCAGTTCTACATCTTCATAATTATAACTTTTATATCCCATTGCAGATGGATAATTTGCAATAACTTCATTATAATGCATTTTTCGAACTTTAAATTCTTTACCATTATCCTCATTTTCACCTATAACTTTTATTTTCAACATAATCACCTAATTCTTAATTTATATTTCTAGTATTCCACTCTTTAATAGCTAATATGATATGACTATGATAAAATTTATTTGAAATTAAAATTTATAAAAACAAGTAATTAATGCAATAATTCTAATGTGCTTGGAAAAGTTACATTAATATATACAAAAATAAAAATTCATTATACAAGGAGAAAAATTAGCAGATGATTTATCATGATATTATAATTGCCGGTGGCGGCGCATCTGGACTTATGGCCGCTATCGTTGCTAAAGATCTAGGAAAAGACGTTGCAATAATTGAAGGTACAGATAGAATAGGAAAAAAAATATTAACTACTGGTAATGGTAGATGTAATATTTCAAACTCAACAATTTCTTTACCTTTCAATACCTATCATAGTTCCAATGAAGGATTTTACACTAAGTGTTTAGATAAATATTCTGTAGATTATACAAAAAATTTATTTTTATCACTTGGTCTTCCTATAGTTGAATTAGAAAAAGGTAAACTTTATCCCCAATCACTACAAGCTTCATCTGTTGTGGATATTTTAAGATTTGCAATAGAAGAAAAAGAAATACCTTTATACACAGATTGTAAAATTGATTTTATCCACAAGAAGAAAAATTTTGAGTTATCCACAAGTAATGATGAGTATAAGTTATTCACATGCAAAAAATTAGTCTTAGCTATGGGCGGAAAATCAGCAGTAAAAACAGGTTCAGATGGATCTGGTTTTAAACTTGCAAAATCTTTAGGACATTCAATAATTTCACCTGTTCCTGGTATAGTTCAATTAAAATTAAATTATCCTTATTTAAAAGCTTTATCAGGAATAAAATTTGATGGAAAAGTAGATGTTTATGTTAATGATGAATTAATCAGAACTGATACAGGTGAAATTCTATTTACGGATTACGGAATTTCTGGTCCTCCAATACTACAGTTATCAGCAATAGCATCAAGAGCTTTAAATAAGAAAAAAAATGTTGAATTAGTAGTAGATATGATGCCAACTAAATCTGAAGATGATGTTGCAAACTTCATTCAAGGACATCTTGCAATATTTTCTCATAGAAGTATTTGCGATGCCTTAATTGGTGTTGTAAATAAAAAGCTTATACCAACTTTATTAAAAGACATTGGGATAACAAATATTCATATACCATGTTATGAACTTGATTGGCAGGATATTGACCTTTTATGTAAGAGATTAAAATATTGGAGGTTTACTTGTACTGACACAAATGGCTTTAATAACGCTCAACTTACATGTGGTGGCGTAGATACAAGAGATGTTAATGATGACACTTTAGAATCAAAAATAATCAAAAACTTATATTTCTGTGGTGAAATATTAGATGTTAATGGTGATTGTGGCGGATTTAATTTGCAGTGGGCTTGGAGTTCAGGAATATTAATAGGGAATAGCATTTAAGCGCTATTCCCTTTCCCATGTAGCTTCTAACTTAGTAAGCTCTTTCCCCTCTGAATTTCTAATTGTATGAACTGTTATAAGTCTATCTTCTTCATTTCTAACAATTGTAGAAGATACTTCAACCTCTTCTCCATAAGTTGTTTCTTTTTCAAAAAGAATTTTTATTCTCTTTATTTCATAATCTTTAATTATATCTACTGGAACAGATTCTATAGCCCATTCAATATATTTTACATTATTAACATGTCCATTAGAATCAATATCACTATATCTAGTGTCAAATTTTTTAAGATGTTCCTCTTCATCCACCTTCATTATATCTTCCATAGGAATCATCTTTTTAAGGTCTTCTTTAACTTCATATAATTCATATTCCTTTTCTGGTATTCTCATAGGTCTTCTTTTCTCTAAATTAATCATCATAAATAAAGCTAAAGCTTCACCTAATAACTTACCTTCTTTATTTCTAATAACATATTTTCTAAAGGCATAAAATTTTCTGAATCCAATAGCTTCTGTTGTTATTAAAATTTTTTCTCTATACTTTGGATATTCGTGCATCTTTATATCGTATTTATAGAATACCCATGCACATTTCTTATCCATCAAAACTTCTATTGTATCGCCTAAAGCTTCTGAATGAGCATTGCCAACATCACATAAAAAATTAACTATAGACGACAACTTGCACTTTAAACTGTAATTTACGTCATGATAATTTATCTCATATTCTTTAGTTATATTGCTTGCCATTATTCCACCGCCTTTTCTCTTATGTATATTTTACCACATTATCTCTTAATTTAAATATTTAAACAATGTACATATGAGCCAAACTAAAAATATTCCAATACACAAACAAATGAATGTTACTTTATTCTTAGATACTTCCTTCATAAAAATCTCCAAATTATCTTAATATTATTACTTATATATTAACCATCATATTTTTTTATTAATGTTTAAGTACTATCCCATATAATATAAATAATCGAGTAGGAGGTAATCAATTATTTTGATTACCGACCTCTCACACCACCGTACATACCGTTCGGTCAATGTCGTCAACTTAGCAATAAGAGACTTAAAAAAGAAACCTTAGATTAAATTTTTTTCAATAGCTATTTAAAATTTTTTTAAAAAATGGTACACTAAATAAATCCACTGGTAAAAGTGAATTTTAAAGTATGTATTTATTTTTAATATTAAATGCAGGATTTAACATTATGATGATGCTTTTTCCTTGGATGTTTGTTTTTTCGCTCACAAGAACGGTTGCATCGTATTTGTGAGCGTATTTTTATAGCTTTTTCCAGGATATACATTAGGATTTTTTTTCGATGTTTATTTTTAGTTATTATATGTACAATATTTTTAAATACTTGTCCTAATATGAAATTTCTATTGGATTGATATTTTGCTTTTAAACCTTTATTGTTATTATCATTTGCTATCGCAATATCAGCATCTTTTTTTAAAAGAGCTCCAACCATTGATAAATAAATAGAAGCATAAAAATCTTGTTCTATTGCAATGGGCTTAGTACCTGAAAATTCTTCGATTTTAAGACTATTTTTCAATTCTTTATATTTAGATTCAACACCCCATCTTAAGAAGTAGAGTTCTTTAAACTTTGAAGGTGTAATAGTATTATCAAAGATATTAGTTACTAAAGTTTCTGTCACTTCATCTGAAAGTTTAACTTTTATTACTCTTATTTTTTTAATCTCTCCTTTTACTTTATATTTTAAAATGGAATCAGGAGATTTTACTGATTGTGCAAGTTTAAAAGATGTTGATACTCTCATTAAAAATAGCAGTTCCTTGGAATTTAAATA
>JAQXTC010000140.1 GCA_029219285.1 Clostridiaceae bacterium | reverse complement strand
CACTTTATGCCTTATAAGTCAAAGCTTCAAGGTAAAAGATAATACAGAAATAAATTTGATAAAAAAAATTAAGGCTGTACAAAAAGATGTACAGCCTTATCTAGACACTTATTTTATTTTCTCTAATAATTCTTCTAATACTAGCTTCACTTAAGAAATACATATTACATAAATCATTAACTGACTTACCTTCTATATATTGTTTGTAAATTTCCTTGTTTCTAATCTTCAGAGATTTAATAGCTCCACTACTTTCTCCCCAAGACTTTTTGTTTTCAGATTTTCGTGGTATATAAATATACTTTCCATCTGTGTATTCTTGTATTAATTTAATTATATTATCAGGTAAAATATCCTGTGCTTTTTCATATTTCATTTCCTTATAGCTCCTATCTACAAATTAATTCTGTAAATAGTACAAGGACTGAAAACATGAAACATGTAAGCATCTTTTTAATTTTTGAAAATGCTCTGAACAAGTATATATGTTTACAATCCTTGTACAGTGCTTGGTACATTAACTAATAATACATTTATCATATATATCACCTCGCTATTTTTCTATATTGTACCATAATTCTAATTTTTACACAAATATACATTTTAGATTAACTTAAGAAACCTTATCATCCATGGCTTTAAATAAGGTACTCTTTCCTGCTGTAAGCTTCCTCTTAGTCAAAATATCATAAAATCCTGAAACCACATAACATATGGTCATGATTAAAATTATTGCTAGTGATTCATCTGCTCCAAAGTATTCTATAGCAATAACTATGGAGGTAATAGGCAGAGATGCTGCACTACAAAATACACCAATCATAGAAAGAGCAGCAACTGACTCTAAAGGAAGATTAAAATATCCTGCAATAGCACTACCAAAGGTTGCCCCAACAAAGAAAGTTGGATTACCTCTACCACCTTGAAATACTGATCCTAAGGCAACTGCTGTAAAGATTATTTTCCACATAAAATCAAAAATACTCACCTGCTCTGCAAAAGACTTGGCAATATAACTATTTCCTAAACCATTATAATTATCGCCAGCAATCCAAAATAGGATAATAGTAAATACTCCTCCTAAAAAACCTTTAACATAGGGATTCTTAGTAATTAAGTTATATACCTTAGAACTATTATCTAAGATAAAATTAAATAACATTCCCACAAATCCAAAGAGAATTCCTAGAGCAACGATTTTTAGTATTAAAATACCATTTAAATTTCCTAAAGTTAAGGTTGGATACTCTATTGATTTTTTGCCAATAAGCTCTGCTACTCTACTGGCAATAACACTGGTTAAAAAAGAAGGAATTAATGCTGCATAATTAAAGCCACCTTTTAAAACAAGCTCCATACCTAAAAGTGCACCGGCAAAGGGTACATCATATAAAACTCCATATGCACTACCAACACAGGCTATAACCAAGGACTTTTGCTCATCATCCTTAAGTTTAAAAATTCTAGCAAAAAAATCAGCCAAAGTTCCTCCCATGGCAATACCTGCTCCTTCTTTACCAGCAGAACCCCCAAAGAAGGTGGTAATTAATGAACCAAGAAAAGAAACTGGCACCATATATAAAGGAATATCTTTAGCTGCTTTTTGAACCTCAGATTTTAAAAGATTTTCCCCGGTATAGGCATTTCTCTGCACATGAACATAAATAAAACTTATAATAATTCCGGCTAAAGGAAGAAAATAAATTATATTATTATGCTCCTTGCGAAAGGAATTTGCCTTACTTAATACAGTATCAAAAAAGCCAACAATTAAGCCTACTAAAACACCTAAAAGAATACTTAAGCAAACCCATTTTAAGATTGACTTTGATAGGTCTTTTATATTTGAAATTACATATTTGTCACTCATATTAAAACACAATCCTTTTTTGTAATTAATATTCTGCTTATTCCTTTTTATAATATTATTGGCTTTTTTAACGTTATTTATTTACAATCAAAAAAGAGTGGCGGGGAGCTACAGGGAGTGTTCTCCGTCGACACGCTCCAAGTCGACACTCCCTCTACTCCCACCACTCGCTAACTTAAGAAAACGAAAGTATTTTACGCTTTTAACCCCAAAATGCTTTTAAACCTTGTATTTAAGCCAATAATTAATGCTTGTACTTTTATACTTTCCTAAGCATTAAAAAAGAGTGGATTTTATTCCACTCTTTTAGTATGTTCTATCCCTCAATAATTGAAGCTACTTCTTCTGCGCTCGCTTTTATGGAGAATACTATATTATCATCAACCTTTAATGCTGATTCTTCTTTTTCTTCCTTAAATTGATTTAAGGCTAAACCACCTTTTTTTACAGTGATTCTTTTAGCACTATCTAAGGAAGCATTAAACTTTTTGTCCTTAGCTCCAATGATTTTTATTATTGAACCATCCACATTATTTTCGCTTAATTTTATTGAAATAACATTATTGATGCCACCTGGACATCCATGAGTTAATTTTTTAGGATATTCAACTATTTCTGCATCACCTTGTACTGTAATCCATCCACCATT
>JAQXTC010000139.1 GCA_029219285.1 Clostridiaceae bacterium | reverse complement strand
AAGCTAGCAATGGGCTAGTAGCAGTTGATTTATATAAAAAGGAAAAACCAGATGTGGTAACAATGGATATAACTATGCCTGATATGGATGGAATTGAAGCTGTTAAGGCAATAAAGGCTTTTGATCCACAAGCAAAAATTGTTATGTGTTCAGCAATGGGACAACAATCAATGGTAATGGATGCTATTAAAGCAGGAGCAAAAGATTTTATTGTAAAACCATTCCAAGCAGATAGAGTATTGGAAGCGATAAACAAAGTTATTGGTGCATAGAATAGAAGAACATGGGAGGAAAGCTAAATGCAGATTGTAGTGTTTAAGCTAGGAGAAGAACATTTTGCTGTTGAAACTGAAAGAGTTCAAGGTATAAATGATATGATGGGAATTACTAAGGTTCCTAAAGCTCCAAGTTACATTAAAGGGTTAATAAATCTTAGAGGTAATATTAAATCGTTAGTTGACGTAAATTTATTATTGCATGCTAATTCTACTGGGGAACAACAAAATATAATAATATTAACTGTAGAAGACGAAGAAATAGGAATTACAGTAGATGAAGTTGAAGAAGTTTTAGATATTGATGAAAAACTTATCCAAAAGATGGAAAACAATCAATCGAGTCCATATATTAAAGGTATATTAAATTACGATGATAAGTTATTTACAATTATAGATATAGACAAGCTATTAAATTAGAATTAGGAAATGAGGGAATAGAATGGCAGATGTTTTATCGCAAAGTGAAATAGATGCATTGTTGTCTGCCTTATCTGCAGGAGAATTAGAAACTGATCAAGTCCAAGAAGAAGAAAAACATAAAGTAAAAGTTTATGATTTTAGGAGTCCCCAAAAATTTACTAAGGATCATATTAGAACTCTTGAACTAATACATGATAATTTTGCAAGGATTATATCTAATTATCTTACTGCACAAGTAAGAGTTAACGTTAAGGTAAAGATTGAAACTGTTGAACAAATTCCATATGAAGAATTTATCCATTCAGTGCAAAATCCTACAGTAATGACAATGTTCAAGATGCCACCACTAACGGGAACAATTCAGTTTGAGACAAATCCTCAATTCTCTTTCACAATTATTGATATACTTTTAGGTGGAACTGGTGAGAGAGAAGTATCAGGTAGGGAATTTACTGACATTGATAAGAAAATTATGAGACAAGTAACTTCCGGAATGTTAGCAAATCTGAAACTTGCTTGGGAAGATGTTCTAGATGTGGAGCCAGAAGTAGAAGGAATAGAAACAAATCCTGCTATTAATCAAACATTGGCACCAAATGAGCCTGTAGCTTTAATTACGTTTTCTGTTGAGTTGGGGAAAAATACATCATACATAAATTTGTGTATTCCATATCTTTCATTAGAAAAAGTTTTAGACAAGCTTGTAATGCAATACTGGTTCAAGAATGATGAAGATGATTCGGATGATGAAGCAAAACATAAACTTGAAGTTGGAATTAATCCTGTTGAGGTAAATGTATCTGCTAAACTTGGAAATGCACAACTAACAGTTGATGAATTCTTAAGACTTAATTGTGGTGATGTTATTAAACTTGATGAAAAATATACAGAACCAATTAAAGTTTATGTAGAAGATCAGGAATGTTTTTACGCTAAACCTGGAGTTATAGGTAAAAATATGGGAGTGGAATTATTAGATATGATAGATAAGGATGTGAACGATTATGAGTAATGGCTTTTTATCTCAAGAAGAAATTGATTCACTATTAGGTGGAGATAATGAGCAATCAACAGAACAAAAAACTACTACAAGCAATGTAGATGAACTTACTGATATAGAAAAAGATTTGCTTGGTGAAATTGGTAATATATCTATGGGTTCTGCTTCTACAGCATTATATCAATTAATTAATCAAAAGGTTAATATTACAACACCGGTTGTTACTGAAACAACTTTAGATGATATAAAAAATGGCTTTCAAGCACCTACAGTTGTTTTAGATGTTGAATATGTAAGCGGAATAATAGGTAGAAATATATTAATAATTAAAACTGAAGATGCAGCAGTTATTGCCAATTTAATGATGGGTGGAGATGGTAAAGTTGAACAGCTTGACCAACATGAATTAAGTGATATTGAAATTAGTGCAGTTCAAGAATCAATGAATCAGATGATTGGTTCAGCAGCAACATCTATGGCTACAATGTTTTCAAGAGAAGTTAATATTTCACCACCAATCTCAAGAATTTGGAAGGAACAAGAAGAAGAGCTATCAGATAAAATTCCTGGTGATGAAAAAATCGTTAGAGTTAATTTCAGAATGACAATTGGAGATTTAGTTGATAGTAATATAATGCAAATATTACCAATCAGTACAGCTAAGAAAATTGTGTCAATAATGATGGGAAATGAAGAGCAAGAAGAAGTAATTGCTGAAAAACCTGTTGAACAAGCACCACAGGTACAACAACATCAGCAAGTACAGGTGCAACAACCTGTTAGTGCTACTCCATCTCCTTCTCAAGAACCTCAATATTCAAGCAAACCGATAATAGAAAATACTGCACCTCAGCATCCGGTAGAAGTACATCAAGCTAGTTTTGATAATTTAGCAGAAAAAAGTGTAGTAGAACCTCATAGAAATATTGATTTAATAATGGATGTACCATTAAATATTTCAGTAGTTCTAGGTAGAACAAAAAAGAATATAAAAGATATTTTGGATTTAGGTGTGGGTTCACTAATTGAATTAGAAAAGTTAGCTGAAGAACCAGTTGAAGTTCTTGTTAATGGTAAAACTATTGCTTATGGAGAAGTAGTAGTTGTTGATGAAAACTTCGGTGTTAGAATCACTAACATAGTAAGTGGAAGTGAACGAATTAAATCATTAAGATAATTGCAAGGTGTAGAATAGATAGCGATATTTATTCTATACCTTTTTTATATGGTAAAGATTTAGGACAAATATACTAATAATTATGTGAATAGGTTATTGAGAACGTTATGATGCTTTTTTTATAAAATTTACTAAATATAATTAGTAAATATTCGATAATAAAAATAGACGTAGTATTGGAGGGAGCAATATGAATATTAAGGGAATTGGAACTCAAAATATGATTAATACTTATAATAAAAATCATATTAAATCTGTTTCTAAAACTATCATTAACAAAACTAATGATTCAATCGAGATTTCAAGTCTTGGTAAGAGTTTAAATAACTATTCATATGATGATTACAATATAGATAATGCAAAGAAAATTGCTGAAATAAAAAGTAAAGTAGAAAGCGGAACATACAATGTTGATGCAAAATTAACAGCTAAAAGTATGATGAGTTATATGAAGGAGAATAAATATTAATGGTAAATGAATTAACTAAGACATTAATTCTTGAAAGACAAGGACTTGAAAAGTTGATGGAATTATTGAAAAAGCAACATGATTTCATTATGGAAAAGAATGTTTTTCAATTGGAAGCTATTGTTGATGATATTGAAGTTTGCAATAAAAAAATAGCTCAATTAGAGTTGGAGAGAAGAAAAATCTTAGGAAATACCAACATAAAAGAATTTGTAAATACATCAGGTGATGATGAGTTAAAAAAAGAATTTGCAGAAATAAAAAAAATAGTACAATTAGCAAAATTCCAGAAAGATACTAACGAGGTACTAATAAAACAGCAAATGAGTTTTAATGCAAGAATAATAAGTTTAATTAATCCAAATAGAGAAACAAATACATATAATTCTTATGGTGCGTTAAGAAGATAGGAGGAAGAGATGGCAGGTTTATTTTCAACTATGAATATTGGTAAAAGCGGAATGGGAGTTTCACAAACACAATTAAATGTTACTTCCCATAACTTAGCTAATACTAATACACAAGGGTATACAAGACAAAGAGCAAATGTAGTAACAAGTACACCATTTTCAGGAGCAACTGTTGGACAGGTAGGAACAGGAGCACAGGTAGAATCAATAAAGAGAATTAGAAATAGTTATTATGATTATCAGTTTAGAAGTGCTTCAAGTGAGGCTAATTCAGCTAACATTATGAGCGAAAACTTAGCACAAATTGAAAGTATTTTTAATGAACCTTCTAAAACAGGAATATCAAATGCGTTAAGTGAATTCTATGCATCATTTGCTGAGTTATCAAAAAATCCAAGTAGTTCAGATACAAGAACAGTTGTTGCACAAAAAACTAAAACAATGACTGACTTATTTAATAGTACTTATATTAAATTAGAAAACTTAAAGAATAATACACAAGCAACTCAAAAGAATTATATAACAAGTATAAATAAGCTTTTAGATAAGATTGACAGTGTAAATGCTCAAATTAAGAGTGCTACATCAGCAGGTCAAACTCCTAATGATTTAATGGATACAAGAGATAATTATCTTGACGAACTAAGTACTTATTTTGGAATATCAGTTAAGAGTACAGAAGCGGAAGGGATAGAAGTTGCTCCATCAGAAATAGGTGGAATGGTTCAAGGAAATCTTGTATCAAGTAGAACTGGTAAATCAGCAAGATTATCTTTTATATCGTCAGTAGAACAAGATGCGGCAAATCCTAATGTAACTGTAATTAAATATTTTAAGTTAGGTAGTGGAACAGATACTAATAGCTTACAAACAATAAGAGTGTCTGATTTAAGTGATGAGCAAAAGAAAAGTCTAGAAACAGATAGAATTATCTGGGCAGATAGTGAAGGGCAAGCAACTAAGGGGGATGGATTCCCAATAGCAGATAATGAATTAATTGGTGCTAATGAACTTATGCTTTTCCAACCAAGTACAGGTAGAATTGCTGGAAATATAGAAGTTCAAAAAAGTACACAAAAATATATGGATCAATTAGATAGTTTAACTATGGCAATTGCATTTGCTGTAAATGCTGTTCATAGTGGTATAACAGATCCTTTAGATAATGGTACTCCTCAAATGGATTATATGCCATTCTTCGTAAATAAAGATGCAGCTCAATATGATATTCATTCAAATTTAACTAATATTGATGTTACATTAGATGCTGAAAGAAAAATAAGTGCAAAAAATATTACTATAAATGCTGAAATTCTAACAGATCCTATGAAAATTAAAACAAGAACTAATGACTATCTATTTGCTTATGCAAATCAAAATAATATTGATGGTGAAGGTGATGGTTCAAGAGCATTAGCAATTTCACAATTGAAGGATTTAACATTTAGAATTCAAGATTTCGGAACAATAATTAATTCGAGAAAAGACTTATTTACAAGTTCAAAAGGTGGACTTACATTAAACTATGATGCAATGCAGATTTCTAATGATACAGCTGGAATGACATTACAATCATATTATCAAAGTATACTTGATAAACTTGGTGTAGAAACTAAAGCATCACAAGAATTATTAGCAAATAAGAAAAGTCAGTTAAGTACCCTTGAAAATCAGATTCAACAAGAATCAGGGGTTTCAATGGATGAAGAATTAGCAAATTTAATTCAATATCAACATTCATATAATGCAAGTGCTAAGATAATTTCTACAGTAGATTCTTTATTAGATGTTGTTATTAATGGTTTAATGAGATAATAAGAGATAAGGAGTAGCAAAATGAGAGTAACTAATAGAATGATGGTAAATTCATATTTAAATGATATGAATTATAACTTGACAAATATAAATAAAATAAATAATCAATTGGCAACAGGTAAAGAAATAAATAGACCATCAGATAACCCTATAAAAGCTGCTAAAAGTTTAAGCTTAAATACATCTTTATCTGCCAATGCGCAGTATAAGCAAAATATAATTGATACAAATAATTATCTTGATACTGTTGATGAAGCATTATACCAAATAGGTAATTCAGTAAGTAGAATAAGAGAACTTATGATAGCAGCAGGAAATGCAGCTTATGGGTCAAGCGAAAGAGCAGCTAACAGAGATGAAATTGAAGAAAGAGTAAAAGAAATTTCGCAAATTCTAAATTCATCTTTTGATGGAAAATATATATTTGGAGGAACAAAAACAGATTCAAAGCCTGTTACATATGAAAATAATGATGGAACTACTGAAATCAAATTCTTGGATAAAGACGGGAAAAAGATTTCATTAGATACTTCTGATGAAGCGGATTTAATAGTACTAAAAAATATTGGCTCTACACTAAATGTAGAAATTTCACAAGGTGTAACAGTTGATTATAATGTTAACGCTATGCAGATACTAAAGTTCCAAAATGATAAAGGAGAAGATGTTGATGTTATTAATTTATTAAGTGAAATACAAAATAATTTAATTTCAACAGATCCTAGAGAGCAACAAAAGGTTTTAAATGAAAATTTAAATTCAATAGATGATGTTATAACTAATCTACTTACTTTAAGATCAAGTGTTGGTGCAAAACAAAATAGAATGGAATCTGCACAAAATAAAAATGAAGATGAAAATCTTAATATGACAGAAATTTTATCAAGTGTTGAAGATATAGATTTTACTCAAAAAACAATCGAATATTCAATGGTTCAAACAACATATATGGCAGCACTTCAAGTTAGTGCAAAGGTATTACCTAAGAGTTTACTAGATTATCTATAGGAATAAAGGAGAACTAATTTATGAATATATTATTCAAAAAAGATATGTTGGGATTAGATTCATATGAAAAATTTCAATTAAGTGATTTAGAGGATATGGAACCATTTAAATTACTTCAAAGTGAAGATGAAAAAGATATTGGTATGGTAGTAGTATCACCATTTTTAGTAGTAGAAGATTATGAAATAAAACTTTCAGATGAAGTTGTTGATACTTTAGAGATAAAGTCTCCTGAAGAAGTTAGTTTATATACAACGGTTACTATAAATTCAGATGTGAAAAAGATAACGACAAATTTAAAGGCACCAATAGTTATTAATAATAACAATGGTTTTGCCATGCAAATAATTTTACAAAGCGATAAGTATAAGATAAAGCATCCTATTGCATTTTAAGGGGTGAAGAAATGTTAGTTATTACAAGAAAAGAAGGTCAATCAATCTTAATAGGAGATGATATTGAGATATCAATTTCGAAGATAGATGATGGAAGTGTTAAAGTTGCTATTGATGCACCAAAAAATCTTACCATTTTAAGAAAGGAATTATATAAAGAAGTTGAATCTGAAAATATTCAAGCGGTAAAGGTAGATTTAGAACTTTTAAAGAAAATAAAAAAATAAGGGGAGATATAATGAATATATCGATTATTAATTCGGGGACACAATATGGCGTTAATGAAGAAATAAGATCTGGTGATGATAATACTATTAAAATAAAGCAAGTAGCTGAATGTGAAATAGAATGCAATACTAATTTCGATAAAAAGCAACTTGATAAGTCAATAAATAAATTAAATAATTTCTTAAAAGATGAAAAAACACATGCAGAATATTCTGTTCATGATAAACTGAATGCTATTATGATAAAAATAGTTAATGATGAAACTAAAGAAGTTATTATGGAACTTCCACCACAAAAAATATTAGATATGGTTGCAAAAATGTGTGAACTTGTGGGAATAGGAATAGATAAAAAGGCATAATAATGACATTCACAGTAAGTCCAGTTAATATTGAAATAAGAAAGAATATTTCTACGGAAGTTAAAGAACATAAAGTGCATCATAAGGTAGACGTAAGTATTGATAATAAAATGAAAAATCCTTTTGTTAAAGGAGATAAGGAAGATAATAAAGAAAATAAATCAAAAAAAAATTTTTTCACTATTGATGGAATAAAAAATCATGATGAGAATAATGTTCAAGTTGAAGCTATAAAAACAGCAGAAGCCATAGTTGAAAGTCCAACAGGAACATTTATTGATAATATAAAATAGGAGGCACATTATGTATTCTAATGGTTATAACATATATAAAAGTAATAGCGTAAATTACGCATCAAAAGATCAATTGTTAATAATGCTTGTAGATGGAGCAGTAAATTTTTCTAAGAGAGCTCTAAAAGCATTTGAAGACCAAAATATAATTGAAATTCATAATAATTTAGTTAAAGTTCAAGATATTTTTACAGAACTTATGGTTACAATTGATAGGAATGCAGGAGAATGGGCTGAAAATATGTATAAAATATATGATTTTATTAAACAAAAGTTATTTGAAGCTAATATAAAAAAAGATGTTAAGTGTTTAGAGGAAGTAATGCCCTTAATCGGAGAAGTTAGAGATATATGGAAGGAAGCATATAAGGTTTCTAAAACTCAACAATAAAGAATACATTACAGATGAAGAAGTGAAAAATAGGAGGACAAAAGAAAATGGCAACATCAGCAAATAGGATAACAGGTCTAGCAACAGGTATGGATATTGATGCAATTGTGGAAAGTTCATTATCCTCACATAAAAATAAAATAGATACAACACAGCAACAAAAACAAACATTGGAAATACAACAAGAGCTATATAGAAAAGTTATGAGTGATTGTAATGATTTTTATAATAAATACTTAGATATAACCAAAGATGGAAGTGTTTTGAAAAATAAGAATTATACAAGTGTAGCTTTTCAGTCTAGTAATTCAGGTGTTGCTTCAGCAACAGCAAATGCATCTGTTACTAGTACTGATACATATTCAGTGGATGTCACTCAAGTTGCAACTGCTGCAAGTATGAAAATTAATTTAAGTGATCTTAAAGATAATACAGCAGTAGAGATAGAATACGCTGGAAAAACAATAAGCATTGATGTTAGTAAATGCAAAAACGATAAAGAATTAGCACAAACTTTAAATAAAGAGCTTAGTGGATATGGTCTTACTGCCCAATATTCTGATTTTGACAGAGGAGTTATGATTGAAACTAAAGAAGTTGGCTCTACAATTAAAGATAAAGATGGTAACACTATAGATAATAATTTTAAAGTTAAGTTAGGAAAAATTGTAAATGATTCATTTACATCAACATTAGAATTAGGTACGTCATCAAATGGAACAGATTTAAAAGCGGTTATTACCAAAACTACTGGTGGTGTAAGTAAAGAAATAATTGTAAATGGTACGGAAGCAGATATTAATGCTGGTAAAGTATGTATGAATTCTAATGGAAATAGTATCACTATTGATGGGGTTACTTTTAATATGAATTCAGCTGGAAAAACAACATTAACTAGTACAAAGGATATAAGCTCGGCAAAAGATACAATTGTTAACTTTATTAATGATTATAATAAGTTAATTACTAGCTTAAATACTTTAGTTAATGAAAAGCGTGATAGAAATTACCAACCTCTTACTGAAGAGCAAAAGAAAGAAATGACAGATTCACAAATTGAAAAATGGGAAGCTAAGGTGAAAACAGGGCAGCTTTCTAGAGATAGAAATCTTACTAGAATAATTACTAGTTTAAAAAGGGCTACTCAAGATAAGGTAACTGGTGTAAATTCCTATTTAGAAAAGATAGGGATAACTCCATCTAAAGATTATAGTGGTAATGGTAATGGTACATTTACAATTGATGAAAATAAACTTACAGAGGCATTAGAGAATGATATTGATGCAGTAATGAATTTACTTATTGGTTATCCTGATAATGATAAAAATATGAGTGATGAGGAAAAATATAATGCTAAAGGTATATTCTATAGAATTAAAGATATATTTGCTGCAGAAACAGTATCTTCTTCATCAGCTTTATCAAAGAAAGCAGGGCTTGTCAATTCATCAACATTTTCCAATAATGATATAACAAAATCTATATCTTCTTATGAAAAAAAGATAAGTGCTATGCAAAAGGAATTAGCCAAAAAACAACAATCTTTATATTCAAAATGGTCTAAAATTGAAACTATGATGAATAAATATAACACTCAATCAGGCTATCTAGCAAACTTTTTAGGATATTAATGAATAAGTTTTTTGACGAATATAAAGAATTAACTAAAAGAATAATAGAATCATTAGATAAAGGTGAGCCTAATGAAGACTTAATGACAATAAGAGGACAATTGTTGGAAAAGATAGACTCGTTGGGGTATTCATCTATAGAAATGAAAGAATTTTATTATAGAGAAAAAATTGATGAGCTTGATAAGAAATTATATAATAGTTTACAAAATGCTATTTGCAATGTAAAACAAGAACTGGATAAGGTTAATAGAGCTAAGGATGCTAATAAAGGATATGCCAATGTTATGAGACAAGGTAGTTTTTATTCACGCATGGTTTAAGAAAACAGGGCGATGTTATTTTTATAATGTAGCCCTGTTTTTTTGTTATTTACAAAACAAAATATTGAATTAAAGTATATTAATTATAAAGTTGAAAAAAATTGAAACGAATATAATAATATGGAAAACAACAATTCTTGACAAAGGAGTGATAAAAATGTCATCAGTTTCTTCGGCAACAAGTAGTCAAGCTGCTTCTACAAAAAGATATACAGGCCTTAGTGGAATGGATACTGATTCTTTAGTTGCAGCAGGACTATCAGGGCTAGAAAAAAAGATAGATACAACAAAACAAAAGAAAGAAACAATGGAAATACAACAAGAATTATATAGAGGTGTAATGAAAGACTTCCAAGAATTTTTTGATAAGTATCTTGATATGAAGGATTCTAAAAACTTAGTTAATAGTAAAAACTTTACTAGTATTTCATTTTCATCTGCTGATAAATCTATTGCAACAGCAATATCTGATTCTACTGTAAGTGATATATCTAAATTTAAGGTTAAAGTAGAAAAGTTGGCAAGTAGTGCTAAAGCAACATTAAAATTAAGTGATTTAGAAAATCAAAATCATTTAAAGATATCATATTTAGGTAAAGATATTGATATTGATATTACAGGATGTAATACTAAAGATTCCATTACTGCAACAATAAATAATAAATTGAAAGAATATAAGATGACTGCTCAATATTCAGAGTTTGAAGGAGGAGTTGTAATTAAAACTGATGCGGTTGGAAAGAAAATAAAAGTTAATGGTGCAGATTATGACAATACATTTACCATAAATGTTAATAATCATAAGGCAGCAAAATTTACTGCTAATAGTACCGATTCAGAAGTAAAGAAGAAGATTTTTGATGTTGGTGAATTAACAGACCAAAATCATTTGAAGATAAGCTATTTGGATAAAGATATAGATGTAGATATTACAGGAATAAATTCTAATAGTCAATTAGCTACAGTAATAAATGAAAAAATTAATGGTTTAGGACTAATAGCACAAATGACAAGTGAGGGAAAGGTATCTTTAGAGGTAAATAGTGTTGAGGATAATATAGAGATAGATGGGAAAAGATATGCTAACAATTTTACTATAAGTAGTGGCAAATATGAAGCTGAAAGTAATTCTGCCAGCCAAAATATAGAAGTAGAGGCTGGAACTAATTTACATGCTACTATTACTAAAACTGTAAATGGTTATAATAAAACAATAACATTTGGTGATGATAGTAATGGCAAAATATCAACATCAAATGATGTAAAATTGGATGGTATAACATTTCAATTTAATGATGTAGGAGAAACTACATTAAATGGAGAAAAAGATGTCTCTAAGATCAAAGAGAAAATAGTGACATTTGTTAATGATTATAATACTTTAATAGAAAAAATGAATACATTGTTATTAGAGAAAAGAGACAGAAATTATCAACCTTTGACAGATAAGCAAAAAGAAAATATGAGTGAAGATCAAATTAAAAAGTGGAATGCAAAAGTGAGAACTGGTCAATTATCTAGAGACTTAGA
Source organism: Clostridiaceae bacterium (assembly GCA_029219285.1). Taxonomy (GTDB): domain Bacteria; phylum Bacillota; class Clostridia; order Clostridiales; family Clostridiaceae; genus Clostridium. Next base: position 12,364 of record JAQXTC010000139.1, on the reverse strand, counting down.
TATAACCTCTATAGTTAATAAACTAAAGTATGCAGCACAGGATGCAGTTGCAAGTTGTGGAATAAACTTGGGAAATATAGGAATCACTCTTTCTAAGAATTATGATAAAAAAGCAGGAACATTGAAGATAGATGATAAAATTCTTGAAGATGCATTAAGAAATAGTACTGATGAAGTTTCAAAACTATTTACAGCATATCCTAGTAATGCTAAAAATTTGAGCGAAAGAGAAAAATATAGTCAACAAGGAATTCTTAAGAGAATGAATGATATAATAAATGCTGTTGTTATTTCTCCATTTTCTCCATTGTTGAAGAAAGCTGGTAGTGATAATTTCAAGAATAGTGATTTAACTAAAAGTATAAACAGTTATGAAAAAACAATTAAAGAATTAAAAAAGGAATATAATAAAAAGCAGCAGGCATTATACTCTAAGTATGCTAGGTATGAATCTCTATTAAATAAGTATAATAGTCAAATGAGTTCACTTTCTCAATATTTTGGAAGTGGTCAATAATGATTAATTATTTTGATAAATATAAAAAAATAAATGAAGAAATCTTAAAAGCTATTAAAGATGAGGGCGAGAATATTGAAGAACTATTAGAAGAAAAAGAGAAGCAAGTAAATTCTATAATTGAATTGGATATATCCAAAGAACAGCAAAAAAAGATGTATTATGAACTTGGGTTGGACAAGCTAGATAATTTAGTTATTAAAGAATTTGAGATGAAGCTTAAGGAAATAAAGACGGAGATGTTTAAGCTTAACCAGATGAATAAAGCTACTGAAAGTTATATTAATGTGACTAGAAGGGGCAACATATTTTCGAAATTATTATAAGCTAATTAGTAAAGATAATTATTTTTTTTAAAAAAATTAGTGTATTACAAAAAAATGAAAAAAAGTATAAAAGAAAGAAAATTATAAAAAAATTACAAAAAAACTATAAAGTTGAAAAATAAAGTTTCGAAGATAATAATGTAATGATTAATCATAAACTCTAATTAGAGAAAATAACAAGGATGTTAATTTGAAAATCAAGGAGGAATTTAAAATGGTTATAAATCATAACATAAGTGCATTAAATGCAAACAGAAACATGGGAGTAAACAATAAGGCTACTTCAAGTGCAATGGAAAAATTAAGCTCAGGTTTAAGAATAAACAGAGCTGGAGATGATGCAGCAGGTCTTGCTATATCAGAAAAGATGAGAGCACAAATCAGAGGCTTAGATAAAGCTTCTTCAAATGCTCAAGATGGTATTTCTTTAATAGAAACTGGTGAAGGTGCATTAAATGAAACTACAAGTATTCTTCAAAGAATGAGAGAACTTGCAGTTCAATCAGCAAATGACACTAATGTATCAGTTGATAGAGATGCTATTCAAGATGAAATTGATGCATTAACAAAGGAAGTAGATAGAATTTCTACAGATACTGAATTCAATACACAAAAGCTTTTAGATGGAACATTTACTGATAAGAACTTCCAAATAGGAGCTAATACAAACCAAACTATTAGTGTTTCTATAAATAAAATGGATGCAGCAAGCTTAGGTTTAACAGCAACATCATCACAAAAGGATGCAGGTACTTATACTAAGGGTGATGCTGCTGATGCTAATAAATTAGCAGCAGGTACTTATACTGTAAAAGGAAATAAGTTAGTAGATTCAACAGGAAAAGAAGTTGCTAATGTAGCTGTAGATGGTAATGCTAAGACATTAACGCTAACAGATGCTAATTCAAAGACTAGTACTTATGCTTTTAATAATAAGTTAACTGATGGTGAAAAAATCACAGTAGCTGTTGATGGAAAAGCTACAGCAGATTTTAGAGGAACTTTATCAGGTAATTCATATGCTTTAGGTTCAGGAGATTATGAAATTTCAGGAACTAAAGTTTTAAGAAATGGTAAAGAATTAACTGATGCTAAACTTAGTGGTGCAAATATTGATGTAACTGTTAATGGTGAGACTGTATCAGTTACAGCAGCTGAATTAGGATTATCTTCATTAGCTAATGGTTCTAAGTTTACAATCAATGGTGTTAATGTTGGAGATTCAGCTAAAGCATCAGGAGCTATCAAGACTATAAATGATGCTATTGAAGTAGTTTCAACTCAAAGAGCTAAACTTGGTGCTGTTCAAAATAGATTAGAACATACTATTAAGAACTTAGATACTTCATCAGAAAACTTAAGTGCAGCTGAAAGCAGAATTAGAGACGTTGATATGGCTAAGATGATGATGGAATATTCTAAGAACAATATCTTAAGCCAAGCTGCTCAAGCAATGCTTGCTCAAGCTAACCAAGCTCCACAACAAGTATTACAATTATTAAGATAATTTCTAATTAATAATTAATAATTAATAGAGGCTATATTTAGATGGTTTAATATCATCTAAGTATAGCTTTTTTAGCGTTTATAAAGTATAAAATCAAAAATAATCGGGAAGCCTTACAAAGTTACAGCGTTAAACAAGGTTATGCATAATCGATTTTTATGTCGTTTGTGTATAACCTTTTTTTATTGATACAAATATGATTATAGATATCGTGAGAAAAATATTAAAATGTTAAATTTCTTGCCGAATAATTAATATAGTATTAAAAAGAATAGATAAGTATAAAGGACATATAAATTAAGTCGAATAATAGAATGTAAGCTTACAAAAGAATAAATAATAATTAACAGATGAATAAGTGAAAAGGAATTTACTTATGAAGAATTCAAGGAGGAATACAAAATGATAATTAATCATAATATGAATGCTGCTAATGCATTAAGAAACGCAAACATTAACATGGGAAATTCTGCTAAGTCAATGGAAAAATTAAGCTCAGGTTTAAGAATAAACAGAGCAGGAGATGATGCTGCAGGTCTTTCAATTTCAGAAAAAATGAGAGCGCAAATCAGAGGTTTAGAACAAGCTTCTACAAATGCTCAAGATGGTATTTCAATGATTCAAACAGCTGAAGGTGCGTTAAATGAAACTCACAATATTCTTCAAAGAATGAGAGAATTATCAGTACAAGCTGCTAATGATACTAACGTTACTAAAGATAGAGAAGCTATTAAATCAGAATTAGATCAATTATCAAGTGAAATCACAAGAATTGCTGAAAACACAGAATTCAATAAGCAAAATATGTTTGATGGTAGTGTAAGTACAGTTACTTTCCAAGTTGGAGCTAATAATGGTCAAACAATGACTGTAGGATTTGAAAATATGGATGCAGCAAGTTTAACAGTTAATGCTCTTGATGTAACTGATAATGCTAAAGCTAATGAGTCAATTGTAAAAATTGATACTGCAATAGAAAAAGTTTCATCAACTAGATCAAGTTTAGGGGCTGTTCAAAACAGATTAGAACACACTATAGCTAACTTAGATAATGCATCAGAAAACTTAACTTCAGCAGAAAGTAGAATAAGAGACGTTGATATGGCTAAGGAAATGTCAAAGTTCTCTAAAAATAATATTTTACAACAAGCTGCTCAAGCAATGCTTGTTCAAGCTAACCAAACTCCACAACAAGTATTACAATTATTAAGATAATTATTTGTTTTGAGTTTATGAAAATCTCGAGGATACCTCGAGATTTTTTATTTATCGCTAGTTAAATAGTAAGGGAAATTTTAAACAAGCACACAAAATTCTACATAAATACACAAAAAACATTATGAAAAACATAAAATTATGTTATAATAATTAAATAAATAATAAAATATAATAAACAATTGAGCTTTATGATGAGGATGGTGAATGATGAAAGTTGTAATTTTGGCAGGGGGATATGGTACGAGAATTTCTGAAGAATCTCATATAAAGCCTAAACCGATGATCGAGATAGGGGGACAACCTATTTTGTGGCATATAATGAAGTATTTTTCACATTATGGCTTTGATGAATTTATAATTTGTTGTGGCTATAAGGGGTATATGATAAAAGAATATTTTGCAAATTATTATTTACATAATTCAGATGTTACATTTGATTTTTCATCAGATAACAAAATGACTGTGCATTCAAATGTGGCCGAACCATGGAAGGTTACCTTAATTGATACAGGATTAGATACTATGACCGGTGGAAGGTTGAAAAGGGTAAAAGATTATATTGGAGACGAAACATTTATGCTTACATATGGTGATGGATTATGTGATGTTGATTTGAAACAACTATTGCAGTTTCACAATAAAAATAATAAAACAGCTACAATTACTGCTGTACAGCCAGGTGGAAGATTTGGAGTACTAGATATTGATAGTGTTGATAACTCCTCTGTTAGATCTTTTGCTGAAAAAGCAAAAGAAGATGGTGGTTGGATTAATGGCGGATTTATGGTATTAGAACCAGAAATATTTAATTATATAGAAGGTGATGATACATATCTAGAAAGAGAACCGCTAAATGAATTAGTTAAGGAAAACAAGGTTTCTGCTTATAAACATAATGGTGAGTGGAAGTGTATGGATACAAAGAGAGATAAAGAAGTATTAGAACAATTATGGACAAGTGCTAAACCTTTTTGGAAGGTGTGGTGATAAATTTGCTTGAATTTTACCAAGGGAAGAGAGTATTTATAACTGGTCATACTGGGTTTAAAGGCTCTTATCTGACTAAAGTATTAACAATGGTTGGTGCAAAAGTAAAGGGATATTCCCTAGCTTGTGAAAATGAATTTGAATTATTTAACTGTTTAAATTTAAAAAATGAAATAGAATCAGTTGATGGTGATATAAGAGATTTGCAAAAGTTGACTTATGAAATAAATGAATTTCAGCCAGAAATAATATTTCATTTAGCTGCACAACCTCTGGTTAGAGAATCTTATGAAAATCCAGCTTACACATATGAAACTAATGTAATGGGAACTGTCAATGTACTTGAAGCTATCAGGAATTGTAAAAGTGTTAAATCTGTAGTTAATGTGACAACGGACAAGGTTTATGAAAATAAAGAATGGGAATATGGTTATAGAGAAAATGATGTATTAAATGGATTTGATCCTTATTCTAATTCTAAGTCATGTTCAGAAATAATAACTTCTAGCTATAAAAAATCGTTTTTTAGTAATAGAGATATAGCTATTTCAACAGCAAGAGCAGGAAATGTAATTGGTGGTGGAGATTATGCTAAAGATAGAATAATTCCGGATTGTGTGAGGGCAGCGCAAAAAGGAGAGCATATATTAGTGAGAAATCCCCAATCTATAAGACCATACCAACATGTATTAGAAGCTATTTCAGCATATTTACTAATTGCTGAAAGGCAATATTTTGATAAAGGTATACAAAATAGCTATAATGTTGGACCTGATGAAAATGCTTGTGTTAAGACTAGTAGACTTGTTGATATTTTCTGCGAAAAGTGGGGAAACGATATGTGTTGGATTGATAAATCAATTAAGAATGCTGTGCACGAATCAAATTATTTAAAGTTAGATTGTTCTAGAATTAAAAATAAATTAGATTGGAAACCTAAATTGAATATTGATGAAGCTATATTAATGACGGTTGAATGGGAAAAGTATGACTTAAAGGAAAAAAAAGATATTACAGAAAAACAAATAGAAAATTATTTTAAAGTTTAGGTGAGAGCATTGAAAAGTATATTAATAATTGGTGCTAGTGGATTTGTCGGTAAAAACTTATTTGAATATTTAAATGCACAAAAAGATAAATATATAGTTTTTGCTCCTAGAAGTAGTGAATTGGATGCTACAGATAAAGATAAAGTAAAAGTGTATTTGGAAAATAGGTATTTTGATGTAGTAATTAATGCTGCAGTACATAATCCAGCAACTAATCCGCAAAGAAAATGTGATGAAGTATTAAACAATACTTTGAGAATATTTTATGTGTTTGAAAAATATAGTCATCTTTATGGCAAAATGATTTATTTTGGTTCTGGTGCAGAGTACGATAAATCAAAAGAACTTAAGAGTGTTAGTGAAGAAATGATTGGTTTAGAAATTCCCAAAGATGATTACGGGTTTGCAAAGTATATAATCAATGAAACAATAAGAAAAAGTGAAAATATCTATAATCTAAGGTTGTTTGGAGTTTATGGCAAATATGAACATTTCAAGAGTAAATTTATTTCTAATATTTGCTGTAAAGCTGTACATGATATACATTTTTCATTAAGACAAAATGTATATTTTGATTATTTATATATAGATGATTTATGTGGGATAGTGGAATGGTTTATAGATAATAAACCTAAGCATAAGGATTATAATGTAGTTTCAGGTAAAAGAATTGATTTGTTATCTTTAGCCCAAAAAACCATAAAAATTACCAAGAAAGATTTATCAATTTTTGTTTGTAAAGAAGGATTGGGGAATGAGTATACAGCTAGTAATGAAAGGCTTTTAAAGGAAATAGGGGATTTTAAATTTACACAAATTGAATCAGGAATTAAAAGTTTATATGAATGGTACTGTATGAATAAAGATAAAATAGATATCTATGAACTTTTATATTGATAGGATATAAGATAGGAGAAGAATATGAGAACATATATTATAGCTGAAATTGGAATTAATCATAATGGAGATATGGAGTTAGCAAAAAAACTTATAGATATTGCAGCAATATCAGGGTGTGATGCTGTTAAATTTCAAAAGAGAACTGTTAATAAAGTATATACAGAGGAATATTTAAATAGCCCAAGAGTAAGTCCATGGGGAGATACTCAAAGAGCACAAAAAGAAGGTCTTGAATTTAACGAAAAAGAATATGATGAAATTAATGAATATTGCAAAGCAAAAGGAATAGATTGGTTTGCTTCTGCATGGGATATTGATTCACAAAAATTCTTACAAAAATACAATTTGAAATTTAATAAGATTGCATCAGCTATGCTAGGCAACGTTGAATTATTAGAAGAGATTGCTTCTGAAGGTAGATATACATTTATTTCTACAGGAATGAGCACTTATGAAGAAATTGATAAGGTAGTAGAAATATTTAAAAAGAAAGGTTGCCCATATGAGTTAATGCATTGTAATAGTACATATCCAATGGCTAATGAAGATGCAAATCTTTTATTAATAAAAGCACTAGAAAAAAGATATGGTTGCAAGGTTGGATATAGCGGACATGAAAGAGGCCTTTTAGTAAGTACTACTGCAGTAGCACTTGGAGCAACTTCTATTGAAAGACATATTACTTTAGATAGAAAAATGTATGGTTCTGACCAAGCTGCTTCGGTTGAACCAGATGAATTATTTAACTTAGTCAAGGAAATAAGAGAAGTTGAAAAAATTCTTGGTAATGGTGAAAAAATATTAAGTGATGCTGAAATGGAAGTAAGAAAAAAGCTAAGAGGTTAACATGATTAAGTTAGTTATTTTTGATATAGATGGTGTATTAACAGATGGATCAATAATTATTAATGAAAATGGCTTTGAACAAAAAAAGATTAATATAAAAGATATTGATGCTATTTTCGAATTAAAATCAAGAGGTTTTAAAATTGCAGCAATTACTGGAGAAGATACACCAATAGTAAAATATTTCGAGAATAGATTTCCATGGAATTATTTCTATAAAGGTAAAAAGAACAAGGTTGAATCTATTAATGAAATTATAGCCTTAGCCAATATAGCAAAAGAGGAAATTTGCTATATTGGAGATGGTAAATATGATAGTGAATCATTAAAGTATGTTGGTTTAGGTATATGCCCATTAAATGCAGTTGTAAAAGCCAAAGAAGCTGCAGATATAATTTTAAATACTAATGGTGGCGAAGGATGCGTTTTTGAAATAGTTAAAATCTTAGAAGAATATAATAGAGATAATTCATATTTTAATTATTTTAATAGAAGATTAAATGAACATGTTGATATATTTAAATCAATTGCTTCTGATACTAAGTTAATTGAAGAGATAAGAATTGTATCTGATAAGATTGTAGAATCCTTTAATAATAATGGACAGTTATTCTTTTGTGGTAATGGCGGAAGTGCTTCTGATGCTCAACATATAGCTACAGAGTTTGTAAGTAGATTTTATAAGGAAAGAGCAGCATTAAATGCAGAAGCTTTGACGGTTAATACTTCATCTTTAACTGCTATAGGGAATGATTATAGCTTTGATAGAGTATTTGCTAGACAGCTTGAAGCAAAGGCTAAAAGTGGTGATGTGCTAATTGGTATTTCAACAAGTGGTAAATCTAGAAATGTAATTGAAGCATTAAGATATGCCAAAGAGAATGGAATAATTAATGTGATGTTAATGGGCCAATACGATAATAAAGAAGTTGAAGGTTTAACAGATTACATAATAAAAGTTCCTTCTAAAATTACCCCAAGAATACAAGAAGCCCATATATTTATTGGACATTTAATTGCTGAATATGTAGAACATAAAATATTTGAGAAAGTTGAGAGATAAATAATGAATAGGTATTTAGAGAATTTAGATGAAGTAGAAAATCATTTACTACCTTTTTTAAAAAATGGAAAGAAAAATATAATTTTTGGAGCAGGTTCATTTGCTTTAACAATGCTTAGAATTTTTAAAAGTATTAATATTGAAGTCGAATGCTTAGTTGTAAATGATGGATATAGAAATGAAGAACAAAAATCTGGAGTTAAAATATATGAAGTTTCAGAATTGAAATATGATGATGATGAGGTAAATATATTTGTAGCTGTATATTTAAATGATGAAAGTATACTTACAGACATTAGAAAAAAATATGATAAGAGTCTAGTTATTGCTGACTTTGCAAAAGATTTGGGATACTTAGAAATGCTTTATTATAAAGAATACTTTAAGAAAAATGGCATTGATATGGATTCTGCTGTCTTAGATATAAAAGGAATAAAGTTATTAAATCCTTTCTTCCGAGAATCAGATTATAGAACAGCTTTTTTACTTGAGATAAATGACTTGATTCTTCCAGAGATTATGAATGATTATTCAAGAATTGATGAGGGTAATTATGAGTATGGAAAAGTCAAACTAGAAAAAAATGATGTGGTAATAGATTGTGGAGCTAATATAGGTATATTTTCTGCAGTAGCTTCTTATAAGGGATGTAAACCATATGCTTTTGAACCATTTCCTAAGTCTCAAGAATATATAAAAGAATTATCAGCATTATATAATAATGAAATAGAAGTTTGTGGATATGCATTATCATCTCAATGTGGAACTACTAAATTTAATGTACAAAACGAAAACTTAGTTGGAAATTCAATTGAAAACGAAAGACTCAAAGAAGGGGATTATACTATTGAAGTAAAAGTAACAACTATTGATGAGTTTGTTAAAAGTAATAGTATAGAAAAAGTTGATTTTATTAAAGCTGATATAGAAGGTTCCGAAAGATATATGCTTATGGGAGCAAAAGAAACTCTTAAGAATATGGCACCAAAGCTTGCTATTTGTACATACCACTATCCAGATGATCCGCAGGTTTTGGAGAAAATAATTAAAGATGCAAATCCTAATTATGTTATAGAACATAAGTGGAAAAAGTTATATGCATATGTTCCTGATAAGAATTAAGAGAGGTAAAAGAAAATGATTAAGTTATCAGATTATATATTCAAATTTATTGAAGAAAAGGGAATAAAACACGCATTTATGCTGCCTGGTGGTGGAGCAATGCATTTGGATGATTCTATGGGGAAATCCAATATAGAATATGTATGTTGTGGACATGAACAGGCAGCATCAATAGCAGCTGAAAGCTATGGACAATATACAAATGATATTGGTGTAGTTATAGTAACATCTGGTCCTGGTGCTACTAATGCAATAACTGGAGTTACTGCAGGATGGATAGATTCTACACCTATGTTTGTGATTTCAGGACAAGCTAAGAGCTCTGATTTAAAAAGAGATAGTGGTGTAAGACAAATGGGATCGCAAGAAGTTGACATAATTAATATGGTTAAGCCAATTACCAAATATGCAGTACAAATTTTAAATCCTAGTAAAATAAAATATGAATTGGAAAAGGCATATTATGAAGCAACAAGTGGCAGAATGGGACCAGTTTGGCTTGATATACCTTTAGATATTCAAGCAGCAATGATTGATGAAGATAAGCTTGAGGGATTTGAAGCTTGTGAAGTTCCAGAAGCAATAGATTTAGCAGAGCAAATTAAAAGCACAATACATTTAATTAAAGAATCAAAAAAACCTTTAATTCTTGCTGGGAATGGCATAAAGCTTGCAGGTGCTGAAGAAGAATTAAATTCATTTATAGAAAAATTACAAATACCTGTATTAACTACATGGAAAAGTATAGATTTATTAGGAGAAGATAATCCGTTATATGCAGGTCATCCAGGTGGAATGGGTGATAGAGGAGCTAACCTTATACTACAAGAAGCCGATTTACTTATTGTTTTAGGAAGTAGATTAGATCCAAGTATTACTGCATTTAATCATAAGAATTTTGGTAAGAATGCTAAAAAAGTTATGGTTGATATTGATAAAGCAGAAATAGATAAAATGGAGATGGGTTTAGCAGTTACTGCAGTATGTGATGTTAAGAAGTTTATACTTGAAATGAACTTAGAATTAAATAAAGCAAATGTTGAATGTTTAAATGAAGATATTAAAAGACAGTGGATTAAATACTGTAAACATATAAGAGCTAAGTATCCGGTTGTAACTAAAGAACACAAGGAAGCTAAAGGATTTGTTAGCGCATATTATTTTATAGATGAATTATGTAGAAATTTAAATGCTAATGATATTATTGTACCAGAAAGTTCAGGGGGAGCAGGGGAAATAACATACCAAGCTTTCAAATTAAAAAAGGGACAAAAGATGAAAAATGCTGCTGGTTTAGGTTCTATGGGATTTGGGCTTCCATATTCAATTGGAGCATGTTTAGCTAATGACAATAAAAGAACAATATTAATTAATGGAGATGGAGCTTTTCAATTAAATATACAAGAACTTGAAACATTAAATAGATTAAACTTACCAGTTAAAATATTTATTTGGAATAATGGTGGTTATGCAAGTATACGAGCTATGCAAAGAAACACATTTGATGGACATTATGTTGCAAGTGAAGAAAATAGTGGTTTGACAATGCCTAGCTTAAGCAAAATAGCAAATGCTTATGGATTAAAGACATTTGTTGCTGCTACAAATGAGGAAATGGTTAGAGTGTTACCAGAAGTATTGAATTCTGATGGACCAGTATTATGTGAACTTATGGTTTCACCAGATGAAACGGTTTCTCCTAGAACTAAGACAATTAAGTTAGAAGATGGAAACATGATTTCAAAACCATTAGAAGATATGTGGCCATTTTTAGAAGAGAGCGAAAAAGAAGAAAATTTATTTGAAAAATTTATAACTAACTATAGATAGTTTAGTATCAGGGGGAAGTAGCATGATTAAAGAAGATTTATTTGCTGTGAAGCTTGAAGAGAAGAAAGTTAGTAAAAATATTATTCTTTATGGAACTGGAACATTAGCAAGAGAAGTATATGAAGTATTATCAAATGAAGATTATAAAATACATTTTTTTATAAATAGAAATTTTGAATATGTAAATGCTGTAGAAGATTTAGCGGAAGTAAGGAAGTACGATGACAAATCAATTACCCAACAAATGAAAAGTGAATTTACAGTTATAATAGCTACATTTTCACCTTATGCAGATATACATAAGATCATTTCAGATTTAAGTGGAAATGGATATAAAAATATAATTACATACTCAGAACTAATTGATTTATTTGAAGATAAATTTGAAGAGCCAATATATTTAAATAAAAGAAAAGAGTTTTTGCAAAATAAAGAACGAATTTCCATGGCAGCTGATTTGTGGAGTGATGAAAAGAGTAGGGAAATTTACGAATCTTTAGTTAAGTTTAGAATTACCAAAAATTATAAGGATCTAGTTGCCAAGGATTCTTTTGAGGAAATATATTTTCCTAGTGATATAGAAGGATTATATTGTGACGATAAGATAAATTTCATTGACTGTGGCGCATTTGATGGTGATACAATACGTGCTTTAACAAATAAATTTGATAATGTGAAGCAAATTATTGCATTTGAACCTGAATACGAAAATTATTCAAAGATTGTAACGCAAGTAGAGGAAATTAGGAAAAGAAAAAATATTAATTCTATTACTCTTTTGCCATGTGCTGTTTATTCAGAAACAACACAAATGAAGTTTAATATGGGAATGCAAGGCGGTAGTAATTTAGATAAAGATGGATCTGAAGTGGTGCAATGTGTTTCTATGGATGAATGCATAAGAGATTTTGATGCTACGATGATAAAAATGGATGTCGAAGGTGCTGAATATGAGGCATTACTAGGTTGTAAAAATATAATTTTTGATAAAAAACCAAA
>JAQXTC010000138.1 GCA_029219285.1 Clostridiaceae bacterium | reverse complement strand
ACTTTACCATCTACTAACATTATTGCTTTTGTAACCATATCATCAGTTGCATTATCTTCATATCTTTTAATAGTCATATTAAGATTAGTATTAAGAATATAATCAGATGGTTTAAATAAAAATGCTACTACTGTATCTGCTTCAACAGTATCTGTATAACTTGGCATATAATCATTACATACAACTGTTCTTCCTAATAACATTCTTTCAATTTTCCCACCAATACCATAATTAACTCTTCCAATTGGTTGACCTGTAGAATCTGTTAAACCTGCATATTGCATAAATGTTTTTTTAGACATAAACCAAACTGCTCCATTTTCATATGCTTGAGGTAATGCTGCTTCTGCTGCAATAAGATCTTTGTATGCTGGACTTGCTGTTTTAGCAATGTCAACATTTTGTCCAGTTTCTACTGTTTCAGTTAAAATTCCACTTGGTTGACCTGAACCAGAACCACTAATTATAGATTGTTCTATAGCTTTAACCATAGCTTCAGTTACATTATTAATAAAAGCTGTTTCAAAGAATGGTAATGCCATTGTATCTACTTCAAGTGATACTGAAACAGCACATCTTAGCTTATTGTAAGCAAATGAAATATATGAAAGTGTTTTCTTTTGCTTATCACTTCCAGCACCTTCACTTACCCAGCTTGCTTTAGGTTTAGCAGTTGAAGTTGGTATCTTAACTCCTCCTTTATATGAAGTTCTAGTTATAAGTGGTAATATCATTCCTGTTGCTTCCATCTTTTCAACAATTCTTGATAAAATTGTTTCTGGAATAGCAACTCCTGCATCAGTTGTCTTTGTATTTGCATCTGAGTTTTGTAATGTTTCACTCTTTTTACCTGTAATTACATAATTCATAAATGCTTTTCTATAATCTATACTATTAGTGAAATTATCCTCTTCTTTATTAGAAGTAGAATCAACAATAGTACCGCCTTGTACTTGTGTACCTAAATTTTGAATGTCACTAACTTTTACATGATCTTTCAATGCATTCAAATTTGCCATTGCAGTTGCTTCATTTTCAAACTTATTATCTAAGTCTTTAATTTCTTGCATTTTAGCATTTCCTTCATCAATTTTCCCTTCATTAATTAATTTTTCTGCATCATTATAAAGTCCATTTCTCATTTCTAAATACTTTTCTTTTTCCATTATTACATACACTTCCTTTTTAAATTTAATAATTCTAACTCAGCCTTGGCTTTTTGCTGCAATAAAAAATCAACCTCATTCTTTTGAACTGGTTGATTAATTGGATTATATTGTTTTAATTTTTCTATAATATCATTATTTAAAGCTACTGAATTACATAATGCACTAGCTTTATTTTTTAATAGATTAACCATATTGGTATCTACTTTTTGGTCTTGATACATAATTTCATCAATTATACCTTTATCTTTTGCTTCATCAGCTGTAAACCAAGTTTCATGGTCCATAATTTTTTTTATTTCTTTGTCTTCCATTCCTGTTTTAAGTTTAAAAGCATTAGCAATTGTTTCATTTGCTTTCTTTAATGTTTCAGCAGTATGCTCCATATCCCTATAATCTCCACTTGCATTGCCTGATACATTATGTATCATAAATAAAGCACTTGGTGACATTTTTACAGTTGTTCCTGCCATAGCAATTACTCCTGCTATACTAGCACATAAACCTTTTATTTCTATAATTACATTTGCTTTTTTCTTATAATCCATAAGCATATTATAGATATCACATCCTGCGAATACAGAACCGCCTCCACTATTAATATTAAAAGTAATATCATCACCATTAGCATTATTTAAATTTTTCTGAACTATCTTAGGAGATATTGCTTGAATGCCATACCAGTCATAAATCCATTCATTACCACTATCTACAACTTCGCCTTTTAAATCAAAATATTTCATAATTATTCACCCCCTTTCACAGGTGCAGTATCTAGTCTTCTTAAAGGTACATCTCCACCTTCTATTGGAGTAAGATTTAATACTTCTCTCCATTCATTAGGTGTCATTGCTCCTCTATCTACCATTGCTTGTAATCCAAGTTTAGTAGACATTGATGCATATTGAAGATTATTAGCATTAAAAACTATTTTATTGCCAAAGCCTCGTTCTCTTCTAGTAAATAATTTTCTAGTAAATTCATTAGACAATTGCATTGCTAAAGGTTCAATTTCACTTTCATAATAAGCATTCCATTCATCTTCATTGTATTTACTTTGAACTATTTTCTCATTTGTATTAAAAAAATTATAAATTCTAGTAATAGTTCTATCTGTTTGTGCTGCATTAGGAACATAATCTTTAGGATCTACTTGTTGAGCATCACATTTAGAATCTACTCCTGCTGCTCCAGTACCATTTTTGACATCTAAGAATTGTTCAGTAAAATCATCAACTTGTTTTCTTAAATCTTCAGGTCTTAACGAACTACTGAATTTTAAAAGCCATCTAATAATGCTACTATTCTTAATTGCTTTTACTATTCCTTGGTCACTTGTGCTAACAATATCCATAAGTTGTAACAATGCTTCTCTTGGACTTGTACCAAATACATCATTTTCGTTAAAGTCTTGTCTTATATGAATAATATCCGTATAAGGATAAGTTGCTATCTTACCATTTTTATTAGTAAATTTAAGATACAGTAATCCAGATTTATCATATATAGCTTCAACACTTACACATGGTATATTATACATTTCTACAGGATAACCATTTGAATCTCTAACAATTAATGCAAATGCATTATTATTTAAGGCTAATTGATTAATCATTTTTTCAAAAAATACTTGACCAGACATATAAGGATTAGGTTCTTCTAACAAAAATCTTATATATGGTTCTGGATTAATACTAAAACCTTCTTGCTGATTATTTCGTAAATGCTGTGGTATTAACTTACCTATAGCTTTACTTTTAGGTCTTATACATGCTCTTACAACATCTGATTTATAAAGATTTCCATTCCATGCATAGAAACCATTTCCTCTATCTTCTACCATTTGGAATCTAGTTATTGTAGAACTTCTATTTCTTATTCTTTTAATTAACCCCAACACTTTCACCCCCTTTCATTTTTAAGTAAAATAAAAAGCCTTATTACTAAGACTAAATCATATTGTCATATTCACTTTCTTTATCTTTTAATACTACATATCCAATTATCTTAGATACTCCACCATCTATCCTCTTACGATTATCCACACCTTTAATTGGTTGAATATTTCCGTTAATATCTGTTTTTATTTCTAAATTAGATAAACACCATTTATCTATAGGATTATTGTTATAAATAATTTTATTAGCTTTTAAATCAGCTTTCATTTCTTTCATTGGTGCTGATAATGTGTAAACTCCTTGTCTAACTTTAATCATAGAATCAGGTCCAAATTCATCTTTATAAGCTTGTAATAAAGAATCATCAACATGCCATGGATCATAACCTATCCATGGAATATATATATCATATTTATCTTTAATTTCTATAAACCATTCAAGCATATCATATTTATTAACTTTATTCCCTGGACATACTCTTAATAATCCTTGTTGTTCCCATAGCTTATATGGAACCATATCATCTTCTTTATTAGTTTCTAATAAATTTAATTTTTCTTCTGGAATCCAATACATAGAGATACAATAAATATTATTATCATTTTTTCTTTTACATAAGACATTAGCTGATGCTAAATCTGTTGTTTCTGCTAAATCAAAACATCCAATTCCATATCTGAATCCCATTTCTTTAATATTAAACTTAGTTTCATTATTAAGTTCATCATATCTAAGCCATGCACTTGCACTATTTTCCTTCATGTTAAAATCTTTTACCATTACTGTAGCTTTAAATGCAGGATCATTCTTTGCCTTGTTTACATTATTTCTTAAATAATCAACTTTCTTAATAGTGCCTAGTCCTGGATTAGCTTTTATCCACATTTCTTCTTTATCCCATTCATCTTTGTCATCAAGTTCGTATATGAATGGTAAAAATCTTTCATCATTAATTTTCCCATCTAATACTCCACATGCATAATCATATTGTGCATCAAATATATTATCTCTTATAAAACCATTAGTTGTTATACAATTTAATAATGGCTGGTCTCTTGAACCCATTGATTGTTTCATTAAATCATATAAATCTCTATTTTTAATAGCTGCTAACTCATCAATAGTAACCATATGAGAATTAAGTCCATCAAGTCCATTTGTATTAGATGAAAGAGCCATAATAGTTCCATAATTAAATTCAATATATAAATCTGATTTTCTTTTTCTAATATGCCTACTTAAATCTGATGATTGTTGTACCATCTTCCAGGCTTCATTCCAACCTTTAACTGCTTGATCATGTTTTGTAGCGACATTATAAACTTCTGGAGAACCTTCTCCATCACCAACTCCCATATACAATTCATCACATGCAAGTTCTGTAGTCTTTCCATTCTTACGTCCTCGAATATCTAACACTTCTTGATATTGTCTGAATCCAGTAATTTCATCAATAAATCCAAACACTGCTTGATGTTTAGCTTTTTGAAATAGTTGTAATTCAATATTTTTCCCAAGCTCTCCTTGAGATTGCTTACAAAAAGTTTCAATAAATTCAATAGGTCTATTAGCTCTTTCCAAATTAAATACCCAATTTCCATGTCTGTTATAAAGCTTATCCATAAGCATTTTATAAACTTGCTTTATTCTATGACATGCAATTATATTGCCCTTTGATATTTCATTGTAATATTCCTCTATATAAGTCATTTCTTAATCCTGCCTTTTTTAACAAATTCCATTAAAGCATCTTCTTCTGTTTTCTTTTCTTCAACTGGCAATAAATCAATTAACTGTTTCATAACTTGTGAATAACGTTGAATGAAAGTTGAATATACTTTATATTCTGGTCTTTCTCTTTTAAAACATTGTTCTCCCTGTTCAAATAATTCTGTAACTCCATTTATAAGTAAATCCTCTCTTAATTCATTAAGAGATATTTTCATAAATGCTGCATTATAAATTAATCCTTCAAGAGCTTTGGCTTTATCTTTATCAAATTCCTTATACAACTTTTTTAGCCTATTTATTTCTTGCTTGATTTTCTTTTCTTTTTCTAATTGTTCGGAAATATCCAAAAATATACCCCCCTTCTTCCAAAAATAATCATCCAGAGGAAAATTGTTG
>JAQXTC010000137.1 GCA_029219285.1 Clostridiaceae bacterium | reverse complement strand
TTACCCTCCATACCATATATTTTAATAGTACTTTCAGTTACATACTTTTCTAAAAGTACTATTACCCTTCCTCATTTTCCATATTATATTAAAATTCGACTTTTTTCAAGTTCTTTTTTAATCCAATTAAATTTCGTAATTATTTTAATTAATATTAATAGAACAATTGACAATTATCAGAAAAGGCGAAATGTATTTTGGTATGCAAGAATACTTCCTTTTTTAGTTTATCTTTCTAACCAAGTCTTTCTTTAGAGAAAAGAGAAACAAGCATATTTGTTATCAAAGAGCACTTCCTTTGTTAGATATTCTCTTTAACAAAGTTTTTCTTTAGAGAAGAGAGAAATAACTCGCTACGCTCATTTACTAAGTCAAATCAGAAACAAAATTTCTCTTTTCTCTAAAAATTAATCTTGCTAAAAGAAATATGCTGCCAAGCAAATTACTCTATCATATCAGATGTTCTCGCTCTTCTCTCTAAAAAAAGTACACCTGCAACGAAATTCTCTCTCATTACAGATGTACTTTTCCAAATAATTCTTAATTCTTAACTCCTAAAGTCCTCTCTCCTTGAGATTTTTTACAATCTCAACATAAAACTCACAAACATCATATTCTTTAATATCTTGTCTAGTCATGTCAATAACATCACCATGAGATATGCCTCTACTCTTGGCTGTTATTGTTCCTAAGTAGTCTCCCCAAACAGCTGAAGGCACTGCAACTAGGCCATCATTTTCGCCATCAAAATGCTTAGCAAACATGTATCCAAGATTTAATGGGAAACCTGCTGAAAATACATTATCCATCTTAGAAGCAACACTTTGATACAATACTTTATCAGAATTTTTAACCTGCATATTAAATTCCTTACATTTACTAGCAGTTAAATCTTCAACGCCCTTTAAAAATTCAGGATTTTCATCACCTAACTTTTTGAAGATACTATTATAATGTTTATCAATAAACATCTTAAGGCTCTTTGGAAACTTATCAAGTAAAAAATCTACATATTTACAACCTCTATGTGGTGTATTTATAGTTGTAAGGGAAGCCACATAATCCTCAAGCCCAAGCTTACTTATAGCATATCTTGCATCAAGACCACCTTTAGAATGAGCAATAATATTAACCTTCTCACAACCTGTTTCTTCAATTATTTTTAAAATATTATTTTTTAATTCCTGACCACTTATAGCTACAGCATTTGAAGATCCTTGCTTTCCATAATAAACTTCAGCACCATGTTTAACAAGCTCCTTAGGAATTCTTCCCCAATAGTTTATAAACATCCAATCTCTAAAGAATATTCCATGTACAAGAACTAATGGATATTTAGTTTTACATACTTCACTTTCTTTTCTAACCTCATTACGCTCTTCTTTAGTTTTTTCGTACATATATTCAAATTTAACCTTTTTGCAGCTACTTCTTAAAATCATGATGTTGAAAATTGGGAACCAACACAATAAAAGAATCATAAGTCTATTTTTTATTCCTAAATTTCTTGAAGTAACCATGATTCTACAAACGCCATTAAATAACGCTATCCCAAGAACAATGATGCCTATTAAACCATTAATAAGTAAACTAGTAAGGGAAAAAATATTATTTATATTATAATAAATATAAATACCTATTTCTAAAATGAGACAAAAAGTAAAATCTACAATAAGCTCATATCCACCCATCATTATATTAAGCCTTTTATTCAATTTTTCAGTCTTCAGCGGTTTAATATTAATTAAAAGATAAAACGAAACGAAACATATTGTTCCTAAAACAAAAAATACACTATTAATTTCACTTACCTCTTTAATAAGAAATAAATTCATAAGTAAAATAAACACTAAAATATTTCTGAATCTGAATAAAATTCTTCTTACGTTGTCCAAAAATCCATCTCCTCCTTATTTAATATAATCCCAAATGCTCTTTTTCATCAAAATTAAAAAGTATTTCAATAACTCCTTTATGATATGGGATAAATACTTTGTCTTCCATCATGGAGAAAATTTTCTCTTTGCTAGCCCACGCAACATTTTGAACTTCTTCTTCTTGAAGTTTTAGTCTTTTTATATCAATATCAGCTTTTAATATGTATATATCATCAAAACCATCTTTAAAATTAACAGTTAAATATGGTCTTTCATTTTCTAAATTCACTTTAAGACCAATTTCTTCTAAAGTCTCCCTTTCAGCTGCTTTGCTACTACTCTCCCCAGCTTGAGCTCCTCCGCCAACAGTTATATCCCATTTATTAGGCCATCCAGCCTTAAAAGGTTGTCTTTGTTGAATAAGCATTTCTCCCTTAGAGTTAAAAATACAAACATGAACAACTAAACGATAACATCCTTCAGGCAAAACTTCTCCCCTAAGCCCTGTAATTCCAGTTTTGTTACGCTCCTTATCATATATATCAAATAATTCCATTTTATACACCTCAGTCCTTATTATAACATAATAGAGAAGAGAGAAACAAAGCATACTTGTTATTAAAGAATACTTCTTTTGTTAGTTTCTCTCTTTTACATTGTTTTTCTTTAAATAATAGATAAAAACTCGCAGGCTCGTTACATTAGTTTAATAGTAGAAAATCAATTTCTCTTTTTTCTAAAAATAAACTTGCTATAAGAAATACACTCTCAATTAAATTGCTCTGCCATTTCAGATGTTCTATCTTTTCTCTCTTCTCTTAAAAATACTCTCGATATACAAAATACACTCCCAAGCAAATTATCCTGCCATTTCAGATGCTCTTGCTCTTCTCTCTTCTCTAAAAAAAACACCTGCAACCAAGATTTCTTCTTAATTCAGATGTACTTTTTTATTGCCTATTATAATAGCTTTTCCCATCTTTAGGCTTAAAATATGTTCTTATATAGCCATCTTTAGATACGAAGACAATTTCATTTTTGCTTTCGTTATAGTAAATATCGTCTCCATCTTCTTTTTCTGTTTTATGAAGGGAGTCAGATGAATTTACTACTTCACATGCTCCTTTTTCATACTCTTCCTTGGTGGCATAATTAAACTCTTTTCCATGCTTTTCAAAATGCTCATCAAGAAGTATACTGTTTCTAAAAGTTAAAACACTGCTTTCCTGATGAACATTTTCTGTAGCTATTTTATTAAATAAATCTTGCCCAAAATCAAAATGCCATCCAAGGAAAGTTAAAACAACAACTAAAGCTGCTGCTATAATTCCTTTAATAGATTTTTTACTACTCCCATTACTATTTACATGGTCTTTTATCTTTGTACTTTCATTATCTATATTATTGACACTTTTATCCTCATTCACAGTAGAAGCCTTTGAATTCTTATAATTTCTTTTCTTTTTTCTACATTCACTACATCTCTTAGGAAGTTCAAGATTCTTGTCTTTAAAAAACTTCTCTTCAGAATCAGAGATAACAAATTCCCTTCCACAATCTTTACAAATTCGCTTCTTCACTAGCACTCCTCCTTTTATGTATATTATAAACAATATTTCTTAACAAAAACTATTATTTTTCTTAATTTTATATTAGATAACATTATAACACAATTTTAAAAATAGAGAAGAGAGAAAGAAACTCGCTACGCTCGTTATATCTATTTAATTGTAGACTTAAATTTCTCTTTTCTCTAAAATAAGTCTTGCTATACAAAATATACTCTCAAGCAAAGTATCTTGCCATTTCAGATGCTCTTCTCTCTTCTCTAAATAAAAAAATACACCTGCAACAAAGATTCCCCTTCATTACAGATGTACTCTAATTCTTAATTCTTCATAGTTTTCTATTCATCATTATTATTTCTAAGTTTAAACTAAATTATTTCTTTTTCTTCAGTAAAGCAGCCACTGCAAGTGAAGTCATCATTCCAAGGCCTAGGGCAATTTTACCGGCAGCAAAATCTCCTGTCTTTTCAGTCTTATCCTTTACTACTTCTTGATTTCCCTTTTCTGAATTATCTATTTGTTCATTCTTATCAGTATTAACTGTTGAATTTTCTTCAGAAGGCTTAGGAACTGAAGTTTCTGTATCAATAACTGGTGGTACTACTTCATTGCTTGAATCTACAACACTTAATGTTGCAAAGTTTTCAATTTCTTCACCATCAGTAAAGGCAACACTTATTGTGTATCCTTTATTAGCATCTAAACTTAATATCTCAAATAATTTAGCAAGTAAAATTATTGAACCATCATTTACAATATAATATTCATCATTGTAGTCTACTAAAGTATCCCTAACTGTAAGTTTTAACATAGATGCCTTAGTTATTTTAACACTATTAACTACTATGTAATCAACTTTTTTGCCTTCTAATTTGCTAGAAGTTATTTTTATATCTGTAGGTTTAGCAATATCAAAAATTACCTCTTCTTCCTTATCAACTACACCATTATCAGGTACTTCAGGTTTTTCTGTCTCTTCATCGTTTGAAGGCGGATTTGGTTTTACTTCTTCATCTACTCCTGGCTTTTCAGGTTTTTCTTCTTCTACTGGTGGCACTACTGGCTCTTCAGTTTTCTCTTCGTAAATTGATGTTGTAAAATCATCAGTACTCTTTAAATAAGATTGTAAAATTTGAGTTTTTAAAGTTCTTACTGCTCCAACACCTTGATTCATATTAAGATTATATTTCTTATTTAATCTCATAGCTTCTAAGTCCTTCTGAACAGCTGCATCCATAAGATTTTGTAACTCTTTATAATCAGTGAAAACATCATTTTGTTTTAAGTATGATAATTTACTTGCTCTAAGGGCAAACATATCCTTTTTAAATTCAGCTAAATTACCATTGTACTTAGTATCTAAAATTGCCTTTAAAGCCTCTTCATCATTAGCATACTTATCAGAGATATAAGCTGCCATACCATCACTATAACCATACTGTGCTAATAATTCATAAGCATTTCTCTTAAAAGAAATATCTCCAACTGCACCATTGTCATTTTGCATAGCCGCATAAATTGGTTCAAATAAAGGTACTACATAATATCCATTGTCCTGTACTGTTCCTGTTGTTAATATACCTTGGAACGCAAGTCTACCTGATACTATATTATTATCAATCAAGTCATCAACTGTCTTTAACTTTTCAGCTGTTTCTTCACTTATAAAGCTAAAAGTATCATTAACAACATTTTCTTTTGTACTATGTTTAGTTAACTCAAGTTGATTATAAAGTATAGCCTTATCTTCAGTTGAC
>JAQXTC010000136.1 GCA_029219285.1 Clostridiaceae bacterium | reverse complement strand
ATTCATTGATGAGGTACTAAAATAAGATTTTATGAAAAACTTTTGGCTATAAATAAGTATAGTTCACTTATTTATAGCCACTTTATTTTAAAAGTGAGGATCTATTTCATTTCTAACTATTCTTTTTATGTCTTTAAGTCTAAGATGAGTTTTTTCCATAATGCTATCATAGCTATCTCCTGCTATAAGCATTTTTTTAGCTTTTTCTAAAAGTGCTTTATCTTTACTTGGATCCATAAAAATATCCCTCCTAAATATTTATTTTAATTTAGTTTGTGAGAAAAAGATAATGAATATACCAAAGTTAATTTGAATATTATTCCAATCTGGACGTATAATGTGTTTATAAAAAATTCAAGTAGAAGTGGAGAATGTGTAATGAAAAAGGAACTTAATATAGAAGAAATTAAAAATGGTTATTACTATGATAAAGAAAATAAACAATATGTATGTAACTTTTGTGGTAGGTGCTTTGAGGATGGAGAAGTATTTTCTATAGAAAATAGATTTTTTGAAAACTATAGAGCAGTAGAAATGCACATAAAAAAACAACACGGAAAAGTATTGGACTCATTATTAGAAGAAGATAAGAAGTATACTGGCATAACTGAAAAACAAAAAGAATTACTTAAGATGATTTCAGTAGGAATGTCTGATAAAGAAATAGCTGAAAAGCTAGGACTATCTTCTTCTACAGTAAGACATCAGCGTTTTAGTTTTAGAGAAAAAGCTAAGCAAGCCAAGATGTACTTGGCAATATATGAGTTAGTAAGTGAGAAAAATAAAGATGATCAATTTATAGAGGCTCATGAAGGAGCAAAAATGGTTGATGATCGATATATGACAACAAACAAGGAAGAACAAAAGATATTAGATTCAGTATTTTCTAGTTTAAAACCTTTGAAACTTAAAGTATTTTCTTCAAAAGAGAAGAAAAAGATAGTTACTCTTGCCAAAATCGTAGAAGAGTTTGAAAGAGGTAAACATTATTCTGAAAAGGAAGTTAATGATGTACTAAAGGAGATTTTTGTGGATTATGGCACATTAAGAAGGTATTTAATAGAATATGGATTTATGGAAAGAACAAGAGATTGCACTGATTATTGGAGAAAGTAGATGAAAATATTATGGATTATAACTATTTAATTTAATCTAAGTAAGATATTACAAGATAGATAGAAATTTTCTTTAGAAAAACTTCAGAAATAGCAGAGAAGAATATGATTTTTAAATAGTAACCTTAAGGTATGGAGGTAGATATTATGAAAAGATATATTTTATTCTTGGTTATTTTTGGAGTTTTTATTTTATTTGGAAGTAAACAAGTTTATGCAGCTGAGGTAAATCCTAATATTGTAATGCTTGCACCTACAGAGGAGACAAGGGAAGACTTACCTGTATATATGCAAGATGGTAATTATGAAGGTTTTGATGAAATTTATAACAGCAGTATAATTAAGGATTTTATCAGAATATATAATAATTCACTTAAGTATTTAAAGAATGCGAATACAAAGCTTAATATTATTTTTAAAAAGGATTCAGGGTGCTATGGAGGAAATGAATTTTATTTAAAAGATGAAAAGGGGAATTATGAAAAGAAAGATGAGAATTATATAGAACTTTCTACCGGCATGTTAAAAAGAGAGGGGCAAATAGGAGGGATAACTGAAATATTTCCTCATGAACTTGGACATGTTATTTATGGAATGAGTGCTAAAAGTTCAGATTTTAATTGGCCATCTTCAAGTAACATGCATTATAGTGATGTCATTACATCATATCATACAGCCTTTAACGAAGGTTTTGCTGAACATTTTCAAAAGATAGCTATAAAGTATGAGCAAAATGATGGATTAAAAGAGAGAATTAATAAGGATTTAGAAATTAAGGAGGGTTATTTAGGCGTAAAGGATAAAATTAAAAGAGACTTTAACATGCCATTAAGATTAGAATTTTATAGAGTTATAAGTCCCTTTTGGCAATCAAAGTATGAAGAGATAAAAAGGTTAACTTATGATGGATATCTAGATAGTATTAATCAGGATTTTGATGATTTAAATAAATCACTAGTGTATAATTCATTAGCTTTAGAGAAAGGTGAAGATGCAAAAAGCTATGAAAAAAGTTTATCTACAGAACTAGTGGTTGCAAATTTTTTCTTCAAGTTAGTGGATGAAGGTGAAGGGGTATTAGATGAAAGGTATGAAAAAATAGTTAATGTCTTTTCAAAGTATTTAAATAGTGATGACATGCCAGAAATAATACAGTTTGTTAATGGCTATATTAATGAGTACCCTAAGGAAAAGGATAGAGTATTACAGGCGTTTAAAGAAGCTACTGGTCATGATTATAAGGAAAAATGTAAAAAAGAAATTTTTCTTACATCTGAAGAAAGCTATAGCAATAGTATTATGGATCAATATGGAGCTAATAAGTCAAAGTGTAGATTGAATATAAATATTTGTGATTATATGCAGTTAATGAGCTTAGGATTAAGCAAAGAAGATAGTAAGGCAATACTTGATTATCGAAACAATAATGATGGATTTAATGATATATCAGAGATTAATAATATTGATAATTTAAGTAAGGACGGCAAGAAGATAATATTTACTAGTTTAAATAATAGTATAGATATTAATGAAGGGATAAATTTAAAAAGTATCATTATAAAAAATTTAGAACATTTGTTAGCTATGAGTTTTTTATGGTTTTTAATTCTTTTAATTCCTCTACAGATTTTGGACAAAAAGTTATTTGGTTGTAAAGAAATATTAAAGTTGGCATTAAAATATATTGGCTGTATTCTAGTTGGGATAGCTGCGGTTATGGGAGAAGCTAGTGTTAATTATAGAGGTGAAAGTATAAATTCTTGTTCAATATATTGTATAATAGTGTTAATAATTCAGGTATTAAGAATTACTGTAAAAAAGAAGAGTAGAAGACAATCAATTAAATCAACAATATTATTTTCTTCTATAATTATATATTCATTAATCTAGGGGGATTAAATTTTGGAGCAAGTAAATATTTTAGTTGTAGATGATGAGAAAGAAATAAGGGAGCTTGTAGAAATTTATTTAACCAATGAAGGTTATAAAGTTTTTACTGTTGAGAATGGAATTGAAGCATTAAAAATAGTTAAAAAAGAGGATATTAAGCTTGTCATTCTTGACGTAATGCTTCCTGATATTGATGGGATAAATATATGCAAAAGTATTAGAGAAGCAAAGGACATGCCTATAATAATGCTCTCGGCTAAAAGAGAGGATAAAGATAAGATTTTGGGAATATTAACAGGTGCTGATGATTATGTAGCCAAACCTTTTAACCCTCTTGAACTTATGGTAAGGGTAAAGGCTCAGCTTAGAAGATACATAAAAGAAGATATTAGTAAAGAATCTAATGGAGTAACAGTGGGAAATCTCAGTGTTAATTTCAATAAATTCAAGGTGATGGTTAATGATAAGGAAGTTAAGCTTACACCTAAAGAATTTGGAATACTAAAGCTTCTTATAAATAATAGAGGAAGAGTTTTTAGTAGTAAAGCCATATACGAAGAAGTTTGGAATGAAGAATTTCTAAATGGAGATGGCACAATTATGACACATATTAAGAATTTAAGAGAAAAACTTGGAGATGATAGAAGAAGTCCTATATATATAAAAACTGTATGGGGAGTAGGATATAAGATTGATTAGATATAAGGGAAAAGTTAATCTTATTGGTAAGTTTATTGTCAGTTTAATAGGAGCTTGGCTTTCGATAGTTATGATTAATTGGATATTAAATTCATTAAATGTAGTGAATCCCAATGAGACAAATGAAGAGAGAATAAGGACTTTTGAGAATCAGTGTAATAGAATAAAAGATACAATAATTAATTCAACTGATGAAGAGGTTTTAGATATTATTAATAGTAAGAATTATATTGCAGATATTTACGTATTAGATAAAGAAGGAAAGGTATTATTAAAATCTGATAATAGTTTAGAAACTACATTTAGTATTGAGAAGATGAAGGATGAACAGATAGTAGATAGTGAAGATTATTCCAAAAAATATAATCTTATATACAATAATCCAGTTAATAATACTTTAATATTATTTGAAGGAAATTTACGAAGTAGCAGTGCAAAATCAGATTTGCCCTATGTTATAGTTTTTGTTATCTCCTTTTTAGGTATTTTTTGCTTATTAAATTTAAAAAGAGAAAAATATATTAAATTAATATGTGATGGACTCAAAGAAATAGCAACGGGAGATTTCGATTACGTTATTAAAGTAAAAGGCAAGGGAGAACTTAGTGAGATTAGTAAAAATATAAATGAGATGAATAAGCAGTTAAAACACACAAGAGAACAAGAGAAAATTATAGAGTCAGAAAAAGATAAATTTATAATGAATATTTCTCACGATTTAAGAACTCCGTTAACTTCTATAATAGGCTATGTGAACCTTATAAAAGACACTGCCTATAATGAAGAATCTATAAAAAAATATATAGAAATAATAGATTTTAAATCTGAATCCCTTAATAAAATGATAAATGACTTTTTCGAATATAATAAACTTAATTTAAGTGAAGTTACTTTAAGTAAAAGTAAGATATGTATTAATGAATTTTTAAGACAAGTTGTTGCTTCTATGATGGTTATAGCTGATAAGGAAAACAAAATAATAGAATTGAAAATTAAGGCTGAGGATATATATTTAAATTTTGATGGTGAAAAAATGTTTAGAGTTATGGAGAATCTATTAACTAATGCATTGAAGTATAGTAGTGATAATTCGAAGATTTATGTTACTTGCAATGAAGAAATAGACAAGGTTTGTATTAAAGTGAAGAATAGAGTAGATCATCAAGAGCAAATCAATATAGATAAAATTTTTCAGAGGATGTATAGAGGGGATAAAGCTAGGAGGACTAATAAGGGTGGCGCAGGTCTTGGACTTGCTATTGCAGAGAAAATAATTCAGCTACATGGAGGCTCTATAAATGCTAAGTTTGAAGGTGAGACTATAGTATTTAGTATTACATTAATGAAAAACTTAGAATATTGTAGGAATTCACAAAGGAAAAACATAAGTAAAGATGGAATATGAAATTTATTGTGATTTAATTATTGGTAGAAAGGGTGAATAAATTGAAGGATAAAAGGGCTTTATTAACAAGAGAAGATTTGATTGAAAAATTTAAAGAGTGTGGATTAGACAAAGGACAATCAATTATAGTACATAGTTCTTTAAAGAGTTTAGGGTTTGTAGTAGGTGGTGCTGAGGTTGTTATAAGGGCATTAATTGATGTAGTATCAGAAGAAGGAACATTGATGATGCCTTCGCAAACATGGAAAAATCTAGATCCATCTACAGGAGTTCATTGGACCGAACCTGAAGAATGGTGGGATGCTATTAGAGAAAATTGGCCAGCTTATGATAAAAAAGTTACTCCAGCAATTAATATGGGAGCTATAGCAGAGCTTTTTGCAAAGTGGCCAGGAGGATATAGGTCTGATCATCCAGCAAGATCTTTTGCTGCTTTTGGAAAAAATGCTGATTATTTAACTAAGGATCATGATTTGTCTAATATATTTGGTGAAGGTTCACCGCTAGATAAATTATATAAACTAGATGGCTATATATTACTTTTAGGAGTAAATTATAATAAGTGTACTGCATTACATCTAGCAGAAAATAAGGCATCTTTCAAAGAAAAAAAATATGTTAATGAAAGTAGTGCCATTATGGTTGATGGTAAAAGAAAATGGGTGACATATAATACTTTGGATGTAGATGATAGCGACTTTATTAAGTTGGGTGAAGAATATGATAAAGAAAACAATGTGAAAATTTACAAAATAGGAAATGCAGATGTTCGCTTTATAAAGGTTAGAAATTTTGTGGATTGGGCAGTGGAATGGATGAATAAGAACAGGTGAAATAATAAAAACCACTAAATTTACTTAACAATAAATTTAGTGGTTTTTATAAATTCAAGCAGATTTTTTTTCTTGTAATACAATTCTTTGAATACTTTTTATAGATAAAAAATACTTCTCCGCAAGTTCTGAAGTTTTCATACCTTTTAAGTAATTTTCATAGATTTCCTGGTTACGTTTTTTTATGTATTTTTTTGAACCAGTATTTTCTCCCCATTTCTTTTTAGTATCAGTTTTCTTTGGGATATATAAATATTGACCATCAGCATATTTTTGAACTAGGTCAAGTACATCCGGTGGTAATATACATTCTGCTTTTATATAGCTCATTTTGCCCTCCTAAAATTTTAGTTTATAGGATTTTGGCAAAAGCTATTAATTTAAACAAATAAGTTTTGAAAAAATGCAATAGCTTTTGCTAAGCATTCATATTTGGTCTAGTCAAAGTGAAACACCTCTTTTCAATGTACTTTTAGTAAATTATATCATTAATTTGAATTTATAGAAAGTTCAACCTTATTCTTCAGTTTGGCTTTCCAAGGTTCATTAATATTATCAATAGTAATAATGTTGTTTTTACAAAGTTTTTTTATTTGAGATCTTGAAATAGCTAACTTTTCGCTTAATAGCTTGTCTATACGAATATCAAGAGGAAAGGAACAATCTATTTCTAATATAGTGTTATCATTTAAATCAACATTATCTCCTAATATTTCATACTGCATATTTTCATAATTTAGAGTTACTTTATTTTTTGAGTGGATAGGTATATTAAATGCATATTCAATGGCTAAATCTAAATCATTAGCTAAAAATCTATTGTATGTTTCTTGATCTATAGATTCAGGAGATACTCTCGAAAGTATATCCATATTCCAAGTAGCTTTACACTTTTTGCATTGGTAAATTAACCATACATCCAAATTGTTTTTATTAGCATTTACTCTAAAATTATTACTGCTTTCAAATTCTTTATTGTTGCCGCATTTTGGGCAATTTTTAATTATTGTTGGTAAGGTTAATGGTTTTACATTCCATTTAATCTTTTTATTCATTTCTATACGCTCCTTAAATAAAAGCTGCATAAAAATGTTATACACAGCTTAACTAATTTCTTAGAAAAAATTAGTTAAGAAAAGGTTTAGCAGTCATAAAATCACCTCCATGTTTCCTTATAAATAATATTACGTAAAGGTTTATAAAATTACTACCTTGAACTTATATATAAATGAAAATGAGGTATCTGTAAAAATATGGTGGAAAAACAGTTTTTATGATATATTAGAGAAAGGTGATCAGAATGAAAAATTATCCATTCATTATTAAGTTAAAGATATTAATTTATATTAATTTAATATCTTTAAATGATGAAAATAATATTGTGATTTTAATTGGTTTCTCTTTAGTAGAAGTAATACTAACTGCTTGTGAATTTTCATTATGTAAGAAAAGTGCAGATAAAATTCTTTTTTTAGATTTTACATTATCATTACTTTCGGCTATTTATTTAATACCAAACAATATTTTTTTATATGTCTTTTTTATAACTTACTTTTTGAAGATAAAAAATAATATGCTGATAACTCTTTTATCTAGTGTATTTATGGTTATATACATTTATATAAATAAAGTGGATTGGACAAGTTTCTTTTTAGTATTTTCATGCTCATATATAGTGTTAGATATATTTAATAACTATTTACTTGATATCTTTAGATTGGAAAAGGAAAATGAAGATAAGGGTAAAAATATCAATGAGTTAAGTAAAAGAATTAAGTTTGAAGAAGAATATAGAAAGCAGGTTGTCTATTCTTTAAAATTAGAAGAAAGGAATAAACTTTCACAAACAATGCATGACAAAATTGGGCATACAATTGCAGCAGCATTGATTCAGTTAGAGGCTGTTAATTTTATTATGGATAAGGATGTAGCAAAGTCAAAATCAATGATTGATAGGACAATAGAAGTTTTAAGGAATGGTATGGATGATGTTAGAAAGACTTTAAGACAAATAAAACCAACTGATGAGCAACTTGGAATTAATAAAATTAAAAGAATTTTAGAAGAAAAGGTTCAAAACACTTCATTTAAATATTCAGTTAAGCATACAGGGGATATTAATAAGATAAATAATGCTCAGTGGATGAATATTATTGAAGGAATACGGGAAGCTTCAACTAATACAATTAAATACTCTAAGGGGGATAAAATTGAGGTTAAAGTTGAAGTTTTTAATAAGATAATTAAAGTTTATATAAATGACAATGGAATTGGTGCAGCTACTATTGTAAGGGGGATGGGTTTAGATGCTATGGAAAAAAGAATATTAGCCATAAATGGCAAAGTGATATTTGATGGTAGTAATGGATTTTCAGTAGTTTTTCTAATTCCTATTGAAGATGGGAGGATAAATAATTGAGTATAAAAATGATAATAGCAGATGATGATGACTTAATTAGAACAAGCTTAAAAATAATAGTGGGCTCTGATGAAGGTATAGATGTTCTTGAAACTTTTGAAAATGGCGAAGAAGCTATGAAGTATTGCTTGGAAAATGATGTGGATATAGCTTTGTTAGATGTTAGAATGCCAGTTATGAATGGTGTAGAAGCAACTAAGGAAATTACAGAAAGAAGTAAAAGTAAAGTTATAATCCTAACCACCTTTGATGAAGATGAATATATAAATAAAGCTATAAAATATGGTGCTAAAGGCTATATATTAAAAAATAATACTCCTGATAAAATAATAAATACTATAAAGTCAGTTAACGATGGATATTCTGTAATACAAGATGAAGTATTAGAAAAAGTTAAAAATAATTTAGGGGAAATTAAAGATAATAATGACTTTGGTGAAAATATTTCAGACAGAGAAAAAGAAGTGGTGAGAGCAATAGCAGAAGGACTTAGTAATAAGGAAATAGCTGCTAAGTTATTTATTTCAGAAGGAACAGTCAAGAACTATATTACTTCAATATTACAGAAAACAAATTTGAACCATAGAACACAAATAGCAATAAGTTATTTGAAGGGCGAAATGTGACTTTAGTCATACTTATGATATGACCTTTTCTAGTAAATATAGAAAAGGTCTTTTATTATACTTAAATTGTAAAAAAGGTGTTGGAGGTATAAAAATGTATGCAATCGAAATAAAAGATTTAGTAAAGAAATTTGGTGATTTTACAGCAGTAGATAATATTGATTTGAAAATAGAAGAAGGCTCTATTTATGGGTTACTTGGTCCTAACGGTGCAGGAAAAAGTACTACAATAAGTTTGATTTGTGGATTATTAAATAAGACAAGTGGTGATATAAAGATATTTGGAAAGGAATTAAGAAAGAATATAGATGAAATAAAAAAGAATTTAGGACTTGTTCCTCAGAGCATGGCTTTATATGATAATTTTACAGCCTATGAAAATGTAAAGTTTTTTGCCCAGTTATATGGTCTAAGAGGAGCTAAACTTGAAGAAGGTATTAATAAGGCATTAAGGCTTACAGGACTTTTAGAAGTTAAAAACAAAAAGCCAAAGGAGTTTTCAGGAGGAATGAATAGAAGACTCAACATAGCATGTTCTATTGCCCATAGTCCTAAACTTATTATTATGGATGAACCTACTGTAGGAATAGATCCTCAATCGAGAAATAATATTTTGGAATCAGTAAAAGAGTTAAATAAAAAGGGAGCAACAATAATTTACACTACTCACTATATGGAGGAAGCAGAGGCTTTATGTGAAAGAATAGCTATTATCGATCATGGAAAGGTCATAGTTGAAGGGACAAAGGATGAACTTAAAGATACAGTAAGTAATAAAAACAATTTATCTGTAGTTATTGATGATGTGAATAAAATTAATTCCAAGGAAATTAAGAATATTAATGGGGTAGAAAATATAAAAATTGAAAATAACAGTATTGAGATAAGTTCAGATAAGGATGTTAATAATTTAGATAAAATAATTTCTTACTTTTCACAAAAGAATGCTCGAATAAGTGATATTGGTTATAAGGATATTACCTTAGAAACAGTCTTTTTATCATTAACAGGTAGAGGACTTAGAGATTAAGGGGGAAGATATATGATATACGTAATTAAAGAAGTTTTAATAACTAATTTAAGACGAAGAAAATGGATTTTATTTAATATGATTCTTCCTATTGTTTTAATGCTAATTTTAGGGGCGCTACTCACTAATCAATTTCATAAAACTGCAGAGAATGACAACTTAAAGGTATTATATTTTGATAATGGAAATGAAGAAAGCAAGAATATTTTAAAACATGCAATTGAAAATGAGGATGACTTTAATATAAATTTTGTTGAAGCTGAGTCAGTTGAAGAGGCCAAAAAAGCAACTAAAAATCAAACAACCCCATTTGTTTATTTAGATAATGACACAATAAAAATATATACAAATGCCAAATATCCAATTGATGAATCTAGGGTATATGGAATATTTACTGGTATTGCTAATAAGAGTTCACTAATGAAAGAGATGTATAAATTTAATCCTATGTTAGCATCAAGTACAGATAATGAGAAAATGGAAGAGATTCCTTTTGCAGAAATAAAAGAATCTAAAATAATGACATCCTATGATTATTATGGAGTCGTTGAGATAAGCGGAACTATTATATATGCAATGTTATTTCCACTAAATTGTATATTTTATGAAAAACAAATGAAAGCTAAAGATAGAATAAGACTTACAGGTATTTCGAATTTTAAATATTATTTAAGTCATTTTTTGGGTTATGCAATTTTAGAATTAATGATTATTCTTCCTGGATTTCTGTTTTCAAAATATATATTAAACATTAATTGGGGACAAAATAGTATTATTTGCTTGTTAGGAATTGAAACTTTAGCTTGTTTTTCTGTTATTATAGGCATTTTTTTAGGTGCAAAACTTAATTCAAAGGATAAAGTAGAACCTATAATAACTTCACTTATGATTCCTATATTTTCATTTTTAGGTGGATCCTATATAAAGCTTGATAATGATTTAAATGGCTTTTTTGGAGTTATTACAAATTTATCGCCACTAAGATGGATTAATAAAGCTCTGATGACTTATATTTATGAGAATAGTAGTCAGTTAATATTTGAAGTAATAGCTGTACTCGTAGGATTAATTGTTTTGGGATTATTTATAACTACTAGAGTAGCTGATAAGGAGGAATTAAGTCTATGAGAAATGTTATTATATTAGTTAAAAATAACTTAAAGATATGTATATTGAATAAACCTATTATTTGGATTTTAACTACCATTATACCGATAATATTTTTATTTTTTGCAACTAAGATTTTTAATACAAATATTTATACTATAAATGTTGGAATTATTGATAATGATAAAACTATTTCTTCCGAGAGAGTAATTAATGTTTTAAATAAGAGCAAAGGTGTCGAATGTCGCAATATTAATGAATGTGATATAAAAGAAGAATTTAATAATAAAAACATGAATGTTGTATTAAAGATAGATAAGGGATTTCAAGAAGAAGTAATAAAAGGAAATCAAGGACATATTCAATTTTTAGGTAGTGAAGATGATAAATCATATAGCTTAATTGAAGGAGCATTAAGCAACGAAATTGGTATATTGAAATCAGCAGGAAATGTTTCACAAGGTGATGAAGTTAGTTATTTTAATATATTAAGTAAATCTCAAGATAATTGTGTAAGTGTAGATTTAGAAGAGGTAAGTGATAATTCTATAGATAATCAGTTTATGAGATTATTTATTGGATTAGTAGTTATGTTTATGTTTTCTAAAGCAACAGAGGTTGCACTAAATATTGATAGAGATAAAGAAAATAATGTATATACTAGAGTTTTTATTACAACAGTGAAAACTTGGCAATATTATGGTGCAAATATGATAAGTAGTTTAATAACTATTATTTTTCAAATTATAATTGCCCTTATAGGCATGGAAGTAGTATTAAATGTATCAAGTGATATATCAATCTTTAGCTTATTTATAATATTAGTATTAATTGCAATAATTGCAGTTACATTGTCTACTTTATATGTGGCAGTATCAAAGAACTCTGATGATATTTCCCTTATAGCAAACATAGTAAATATTGTTTTAGAAACAATTGGTGGATGTTTTATGCCAACTAAGTATTTATCAGGTATAATAAACAAGATATCTTATTATACTCCTACACGATGGGCTATGAGTGCTATAGAAAAAATACAGTTAGGTCAAACTTTTGATACAGTAATAGTAGATGTGTTAATAATGATTTTATTTGCAACAGCCTTTTTTACAATTTCAATTTATGCAATAAGAAGGAAGGACAAAAGTTTTATAACTATACTTTAATTTGAATATATTAATGTTTATATGTTAAAATTGGAAGTGTTAGGCGGTGTTTGAATGAAATTAAATGTATTAAAACAACGAAATGTTTTATTTGATTTAATTATTTATTTTAAGAGACATGTATCTGATGAAAGCTTCCGTGAACTAAAGGGAAAATTTCAAAGTAAATATGGACTTGATGAAAAAGAAGAAAATTATTTAGATAAGGTTATAGAGATAGATGATTATTTATTTTCGAATATAGATATAAATGAGGAAAAGCTCAGTGAATATTTCAAAGAGATTACCAATAAGGATAATCAGGTTTCCATAGCAGAAATAGTATTTATGTTATATGAAGACATGAATATAGACTCATTAGATGAAAGAATGGAGTATATATCTAATAAAAGCAAAGAAGAAAAAATACAAATCATATTGAAGTATTACTTTTTAGATAATTTAGAAGAAGAGAGTGAACTAGAAAATAAAATCTTGCAGATAAAAACAGAAAAACAATTTTTTGAGTTTTTAGATGAATCAAAAATATCAATAGAAGAAAAGTGGAAACTTCAATCTATATATTTTAGATTTGATGAATATGCCAGTGAAATATATAAAATATTGAAGAAAGCAGCAATTATTACAAAGAGGCATGAAGATTTAATCAATACATTAGAAAATGAATTTTATGAGAAATGGACGAGATATTTTAAAAATATTGATATAGATAAATTTTTAAGTGGATTTTTAAACTTTAAAATAGAAGGTATAGAAACTTTAAATGTCCAGTTATCTATATCCAATTGCAATAGTATTACTTTTAGAGGAGGTTGCGATGAAAATAGTGCAGTACTAAGTATAGGCTTATTAATTAATGAATATTTCAATATTTCGAAATATGTGAAGGGTGTTTCAAATATTTATAATAACTTAAAAGTTATTAGTGATAAAAGTAAATTCGATATTTTGCTTTCAATAAAAGAAGAAGCAGCCTATGGACAAGAATTAGCAACTAAATTTAATTTGTCAAAACCTACCATATCACATCATATGAATGCACTTCATCAAGCTTCATTTGTAAAAATAGAAAAGAAAGAAAATAAATTATATTACTTAATGGATAAAGAAAATGTAAAAGATTTTTTAAGAAAGCTTGAAGATATATTGATTAATTAAGTAAAAAGGTAGCAGCAATAAGTTTGTGCTGTTGCCTTATTTTTTATGCCACCAGATAATTGATAAACAGTTAAATGTAAGCGATTGTAAATATTAAATAGACAATTATTAAAAAAATAAAAAAATATAGAGAAACATTTCCCAATATTTGGTATAATGAAAAATGTAAAAGGGGGTGGCAAAAATGGAAACTGAGAAAGAGAAAAAAATAAATTCTAGTACCAAAGTGTGGATAATTGTTGGTGCTGCAGTTTTAAGTGTAATAATTTTATATTTAGGAATATCGCTATTTTTTATGAATCGTTTTTATTTTGGAACTAAGGTAAATAATATAAGTATTGCAGGTAAAACTGTAGATGAAGCCAATGAATATATTTCTTCAGAGATTAAGGATTATAAACTTAAACTAATTGAAAAAGGTGATAAGAGTGAGGAAATTACAGCAGATGATATAGATCTAAAGTATACAGGAAAAGAAGACATTGAAAAGATGAAAGACAATCAAAGTGGTTTTGAGTGGATAAATGGTTTGGCAAATGAATATAACGTAACAAATGATTTACAATTTAATGAAGAAAAATTGAAACAAAAAGTTCAAAATCTATCTTGTGTAAAGTCAAAAGAGCTTGTTGAAAGTAAAAATCCTACTTTTGAATATTCAGATAATGAATATAAAATTGTACCAGAAGTTTATGGAGATAGAGTTGATGAAGAAGCATTGTACAATAATATAGTAGATTCGGTAAAGAGTGCTAAAGAATCACTTGATTTAGAAAAGTCTGACTGTTATGTACTTCCTTTATATACAACTGAATCACAAGAGGTTAAAGATACAAAGGCTACTTTAGATAAATATGCATCTACAAAAGTTACTTATACATTTGGAGAAAAATCAGAAATAGTTGATGGCTCTAAAATCAAAGATTGGATTACAGTGGGAGATGATCTATCGATAAATATTGATGATAAAAAAGTTCTTAAATATTTTTATGATTTATCAGCTATTTACGATACTGTTGGAGTAACAAGACAATTTAAAACAACAGGTGGACAAAATGTTAGTATTTCTGGTGGAGATTATGGATGGAGCATTAATAGTGCAGGTGAAACTCCTAAACTTATAGAATTAATAAAGGCAGGATCAACAGAGACAAGAGAACCTGAATATAAATCTAAAGCCATAAGTAGAAATACTTCTAATGATATTGGAAATACTTATGTTGAAGTAAGTTTATCTGGTCAGCATATGTGGTTTTATAAAAATGGTAGTCTTGTAATTGAAAGTGATGTAGTTACAGGCAATCCAAATGCAGGGAATGCTACACCAGCAGGTGTTTATAAAGTAGATGATAGGGAAGCAGATGCTGTTTTGAGAGGTCTAGGATATGAAACTGATGTTAAATATTGGATGCCGTTTAATGGTGGAATAGGATTACATGATGCATGGTGGAAAAGTGCATTTGGAGGTTCTGTTTATCAAAGCAATGGTTCTCATGGGTGTGTCAACTTACCAACTAATGTAGCAAAAACAGTATTTGATAACATTGAGGTAGGTACTCCTGTAGTATGTTATTAATTAGATAAAACTCTAAAAATAAATTAAGAATACACTAAAAAATATTGAATTGATTTTTGTTAATGATAATGAGTAGATGTAAACTTATACATTAGCGAATTTTATTCAATATTTTTTTTTGCGTGCATTTTAATAATAAAATTGCTATAATATATTGTGCTGGAAAAATAGTAAAAATAATTAAATTAATACAAAAGAAAATAAAGTAGGATAATAGATAGAATTATTATATTATTTTCGAATAAAGTTATGTAGGTAAAGGAATTATTTAAGTATTTTATCTATTAGGTAAGATTAAATTTGCAAGGGGGAGTAAGTAGTATGGAAATACAAAAAAATATTAATAATAAAGTTGTGCTTAAAATAGTAGTACCTATAGCTGCTTTACTTATTATATATTTTGGTATGTCTATATATTTTATGAATCACTTTTGTTTTGGTTCTAAAATTAACGGAATAAGCGCTTCAGGAAAAACAGTAGAAGAAGTGAGTCAAGAACTAGAATCAAAAACAAAGGATTATTCATTAAAGTTAATAGAAAAAAATGACAAAACAGAAGAAATTCAAGCTTCTAAGATTAACTTGAAATATGATGCAAGTGATGAAATTAAAAAATTGAAAGATAATCAAGGTGCTTTTGGATGGATCATTAATATATTTAAGTCCAAGGATTATGAGCTAAAAGACACAATATCTTATGATGAAGAAAAACTTAATGCCACTGTTAATTCATTAGCATGCTTCGATAAAAAGAATATACAAGAACCAGTAAGTGCAACATTAAAATATGAGAATGGAGAATATTCTATAGTTGATGAAGTAAGTGGAAATAAAGTTGATAAGGATGTATTAAAAGATAAAATAATTGGTGCAATACTTAATAATGATGAATCGCTTAATTTAGAAGAAAGTGGATGTTATGTTGAACCAAAGTTTAAATCAGATTCTCAAGAAGTGTTAGATGCACAATCAGAATTAAATAAGTACGTAAGTACAGTTGTTAATTATGATATACGAGGAAATTCTGAAACATTAGATGGTTCTATTATAAATAAATGGTTAACTGTTGATGAAAATTGTAAAGTTATATTTGACGAAAAGCAAGTTAAGAATTATGTTTATGGTTTAGCAAGTAAATATGATACTACTGGGGTTACTAAGAAATTTAAAACATCTACAGGAAAAGAAGTTCAAGTTTATGGTGGTTCTTATGGATGGAAAATTGACAGAAATGGAGAGGCAGAAGATTTAATTTCTGCAGTAAAGGAAGGCAAAACTATTAATAAAGAACCTAAGTATTCACAAAAGGGAAATTCTAATAATGCTAATGATATAGGAAATACATATGTTGAAGTTAATTTAACAACTCAACATTTATGGTGTTATAAAAATGGAGTTGTTACAGTGGATACAGATATTGTTACTGGTAATGTAAGTGCTAATACTGCTACACCAGCAGGAATTTATAAGATAGAAAGTAAATCACAAAAGTTTAATCTTCAAGGTAAAAATGCGGATGGTACTCCATATACTCAACCTGTAGATTATTGGATGCCATTTAATGGGGGAATAGGATTACATGATGCAAATTGGAGAAATGGTCAATTTGGAGGGGATATTTACATAAATAATGGTTCACATGGTTGTGTTAATTGTCCACCAGAAATTACAGGTAAAATATATGATTCAGTAGAAGTTGGAACACCAGTAATTTGTTATACTGAATAAAGAGTACAAGCCATATCAGAATAAAATCTGATATGGTTTTTTTATAATATAAAGTTTATCACTGTATTGTTATAAAGTGGTATAATAAAAAGAGAAATTTGTAAAAGATAAAGTAATTAAGGTTTTGGAGGGTTGATAATGGAAAAGACTATTGGATTTATTGGATGTGGAAATATGGCAACCGCTATGATAAGTGGAATTATAGATGCTAAGATTGTAGATAAAAGTAAGATTTTTGCATCTAAAAGAAATGAAGAGCAATTAAATGATATACATGTTAAGTATGGAATTAATGTAACAACAGATAATAAAAAAGTTGCGAATAAGTCTGATATATTATTTTTATCAGTAAAGCCTAATGTATATGAAACTGTTATAAATGAAATAAAAGATGATGTGAAAGAAAATGTAATCATAGTTATTATTGCAGCTGGTAAATCTTTAGAAGCAGTAGAAAAACTTTTTGGTAAAAAGCTAAAAATGGTAAGAACTATGCCTAATACACCAGCATTAGTAGGTGAAGCAATGACTGCGTTATGTTCAAATGATATGATGTCAGATGCAGAAATGGATGAAATAAAATCAATATTTAATAGTTTTGGTAAAGCAGAAGTAGTAGGTGAAAATTTATTTGATACAGTTACAGCGGTAAGTGGTTCATCACCTGCCTATGTATATATGTTTATTGAGGCTATGGCAGATGCAGCAGTAGCAGGTGGTATGCCACGAAAACAAGCATATAAATTTGCAGCGCAGGCGGTTCTTGGATCAGCAAAGATGGTACTAGATACAGGAATTCATCCTGGAGAACTTAAAGATATGGTGACTTCGCCAGGTGGAACAACAATTGATGCTGTAATTGAATTAGAGAAAACAGGTATGAGAAATTCAGTGATGCAAGCTGTATTAAAATGTATGGAAAAGTCAAAACTTATGAGTAAGTAGTTGGAAAAGGATATGTACTGAATGTGGTACATATCCTTTTATTATGTTGAACCAAATGTTCAGATATTGAATATTATAAAGTAAAAGACATGGAGGTGTAGAATATGCTTTCCTATTTTTTATTTGATGTTAGTTCATATCTAGAAAAAGATGGTGTATTAAATGTTGATATAATAGTTTGTATTGTTTTAACAATTATATTAATAGTATATCTTATGGGAGTTTTAATTATTATTTATAAAGAATCAAGATGCAATGAAAATAATAATTATGAAAGCTTTTTTACTAATGTAATTAAATTTATAAAAGATTTTCCCTTATCTAAGTTTATAAAGTCTAAAATAGCCAAATTAATGAAGAAAAAGCAAGTTACTAAATCTATTGATTTAATAATTAATCCATTTGGATATGCTTATGATCAGCAACAAGATATTTTTTACACAATCAAGGATGCATGGCAAAAGAAATATGGTTACTGTAGTGCGTATGATGAAAATGCAGCATATTTTAACATGATAATAGATTGTGAACCCATTTATTTTAATTATAATAATAAAAAATGGCTAATTGAATTTTGGAAAGGACAGTATGGAATAGCAACTGGATGTGAAGTTGGCGTTTATGTTGCGGATAAAGATGCAACAGATGGAGAGGTGATATTTTACAAAGGTGTAGAAGATGAAGATATGTTGAAAGTTTCAATTGCACTAATAAAAAATCATAAAGAGCTTTTTAAGAGAACGGATAAACATTGGTGGCATACAGGATTCAAGGTAGGGGAATTTTCAAATCCATCAGATTTAAAAGTAAAAATAAGTATAACCCTAAAAGATAACAATATGTTAAGAGTTTTTAGAAATGCTATGATGGCGGTAGGGTATAATAAAGAACAATTATGGATTAATGGAAAGACGGTGTCTTTTATTTTTGATAAACCATATTCTAAACAACCTAATATAAGTAGTGAAATGATTGAAAGAGTTCAAAAGAAAAATCAATTGTTATGTAAGATTTATAATGAATTGGTTGATGGTTACGATAATCCAGTGGAAAAGTTCAACATTATAAAGGAAAATGGAGATTTATATGATATCTTATTAAATAATGATAGGTTCAATATTTAACAACATTTGCCAAAGAAGATAAAAAGTAATATAATAAAAATGGTGAGTTGATAGAAATGTTTTAATTTCTTACAACAAACCTCTCTATATTAAAAGTTAGTAATCGTGCTGAATGTGAGGGAATTCCCAAAAGATAAGGCGATGTAATAGTTAGAATATATAACAACATTTAAAGCTTTTTGGATTTTCCTTGCCCTTTTTAGGGACAAGGATTTTTTATTTTGTTAAAGAGAATTAGGAGAAAATTATGGATACAAGAATTGCACTTATAGGAATTATAATAGAAAATAAAGAATCAGTTAATAAAATTAATGATTTATTACATGAATATGGGGAATTCATTATAGGTAGAATGGGTGTACCATATAAGAAAAAAAATGTTTCGATTATAAGCATAGTATTAGATGCTCCAAACAACGTAATTAGCGCATTATCTGGGAAATTAGGAATGCTCCCTTATGTAAATACAAAGACAATCTATTCCAAAGTGAAGGAAAATTAATAATATGAAGGAGATTTGAGATGTATAATCCGAAATCTAAAGTTGCGACAGAGTTTATAAATGATAAGGAGATTTTAGAAACTCTAGAATATGCTGAAGAAAATAAAAATAATAGGACATTAATTGAAAAATTAATTGAAAGGTCTAAAAATTGTAAGGGATTAACCCATAGAGAGGCTGCTGTTCTTTTATTGTGTGAAGAGAAAGATCTAAATGAGAAAATGTTTGAAGTAGCTAGAGAAATAAAACAAAAGTTTTATGGTAATCGTATAGTGATGTTTGCACCATTATATCTTTCAAATTATTGTGTAAATGGTTGTGTATACTGTCCATATCACCATAAAAATAAACATATTGGTAGAAAAAAACTTACTCAAGAGGAAATAAAAGATGAAGTTATTGCATTACAAGATATGGGGCATAAACGTTTAGCACTAGAGACTGGAGAGGACCCAGTAAATAATCCTATTGAATATGTATTGGAAAGCATAAAAACTATTTATGGTATTAAGCATAAGAATGGTGCCATAAGACGTGTTAATGTTAATATTGCAGCAACAACTGTTGAAAATTATAGAAAGTTAAAGGAAGCTGGTATAGGTACATATATTCTTTTTCAAGAAACATATAATAAAGAAAGTTATGAAGAACTTCATCCTACAGGACCAAAGCATGATTATGCATATCATACAGAAGCAATGGATAGAGCCATGGAAGGTGGAATAGATGATGTGGGAATAGGGGTATTGTTTGGACTTAATATGTATCGTTATGATTTTGTTGGATTATTAATGCATGCAGAACATTTAGAAGCTGTTCATGGAGTTGGACCACATACTATAAGTGTTCCGCGTATAAGACATGCTGATGATATAAATCCAGATGATTTTAAAAATGCAATATCAGATGAAATATTCCAAAAGATAGTAGCAGTAATAAGAATAGCTGTTCCTTATACTGGAATGATAATATCTACACGTGAATCACAAAAAACACGTGAAAAGGTTATTGAACTTGGAGTTTCTCAAATAAGTGGTGCATCAAGAACAAGTGTTGGAGGATACACATCTGAAGAAAGACCTAACGATACTGTTCAGTTTGATGTAAGTGATAATCGTACATTAGATGAGGTTGTTGATTGGTTAATTGGAATGGGACATATTCCAAGTTTCTGTACAGCTTGTTATAGAGCAGGACGTACAGGAGATAGATTTATGAGTCTTGTTAAGGCTGGACAAATTTCAAATTGCTGTCAACCTAATGCATTAATGACATTAAAAGAATATTTAGAGGATTATGCAAGTGAAAAAACAAGAGAAGATGGAGAAAAACTTATAGAAAAAGAAATAAATAATATAGAAAGTGAAGAAGTTCGTGAACTTGTAAGAAAACATTTAGTAGATATAAAAAATGGACAAAGAGATTTTAGGATTTAGTGAAGACTATGGAATAAAAGGATTAGAGAATTATAATTGAAAAGGGTAAAATAATTATTATAAAAAATGCAAACATTTATAATATGTTTGCATTTTTTATATATTTAAAAGTAATTGTATTATTATTTTAGATTATAATTTTGAAAGTTTTAATTTCTTAAGTGATAAAACAATTGTCTTATATAGAATTGTTCCTAAAGCTACATTAAGAATTGTAGTTGGAATAACAACAGTTAAAAATAATGTTGTAGCAGCAGTTGGAAGTCCTGATAATATACTTAAAGATATTATAAATACAGATCCACTTATCAAAGTTCCAGAAATTAATGAAAAAATCAACTGAATAGTATCATTAATTTTATTCCTAAAAGGTAGTAGTAATAAATAGATGCTATTACTTGCTACAAACTTATCAATTAATGAAGGAATCTGCCCATTAACTGTTTTGGTTGTTAATGCAGCAAAAATTCCAACAGCTATTCCTGAAAGTAGTGCAGTTTTATAGTCTTTATTTAAAACGATAATGATAAATAACATTGCTAAAGAAAAATCGCATTGTATTCCAAAAATTTGAGGTGTTATTTGATGTAAAATAGCTCCTATC
This sequence comes from Clostridiaceae bacterium, assembly GCA_029219285.1. Taxonomy (GTDB): domain Bacteria; phylum Bacillota; class Clostridia; order Clostridiales; family Clostridiaceae; genus Clostridium. The sequence goes on along the minus strand of JAQXTC010000136.1, from coordinate 840 downwards.
GCAATAAGAATTGAGTTTAATACTAATTTTTTTGTTTCAAATTCATTTTTCATTTTAAATTGCCCCCTTTAAATTTTAAATTATCCTGATTTAAATAAGTCTCCATTTCATAACATTAATATCGCCCCTTTTCGAAAAATAAGTATAAAAAAAACTCCGTCCTAAAATTTATAGGACGAAGGTATATCGCGGTGCCACCTAATTTGCTTTTGATAAAAAGCCACTCAATTTCAAACACTAACATGTTCTAGCTACTTTAACGTTTAGCATACGACTAAAGCTAATAAGAAATAAGAAATTTCTTTTCACCAAGCTCCTCAAAGGTCCATTCATTAATAATTCCTTTGCTGAGATTACACCATCCTCAGCTCTCTTAGAAAGTTCATAAAAATTACTACTCCTTATCAACGGATATTAAATATGTTTTTGTAATTCATAATAATAGTATACGCAAATTGGATATAACTGTCAATGTAATTATGAAAAAACTCAATGGGTTAATTCTGCTTCTTTCTACATTAAAGTATTTTCTTCTTTACATTATTTTTGTCTTGTGATAGAATAACTAAGTAAACCGCTCACGCACAGGTTTTAATAAAACAAGGTTCAAACCTTGTACCTATAGTGGCGAGACCGTTATGAGGAGGTGTTTTTAATAATGTACGCAGTAGTAAAGACAGGTGGAAAACAATACAGAGTTCAAGAAGGAGACGTTCTTTTCGTTGAAAAGCTAGACGCTGAAGTTGAATCAACAGTTGAATTAACTGAAGTTCTTGCTGTTGGTGGTGAAACTTTAAAAGTTGGAACTCCAGTAGTAGAAGGAGCTAAAGTTGTTGCTAA
>JAQXTC010000135.1 GCA_029219285.1 Clostridiaceae bacterium | reverse complement strand
ATAAGTAGTGGTGCTGAAACCTTAGTTATAGATGGTAAAGTAATTTTAGTGAACTTTTGAAACCAACTAGCACCATCAATATTGGCTGCTTCATAATAATTCTCTGGTATTCCAGATAAAGCACCTATACATACATTCATCATGTATGGAAAGCCAAGCCAAATATTCACTAATAAAACTGCTGCTCTTGCCCCTGTAGGTGTAGTAAGCCACATTATCGGATCATTTATTATATGAAGTTGCTGCAATAAAGCATTTATTGCACCATATTGACTATTAAATAATCCCTTAAAAGATATAATAGTAATTGCTCCAGGTAATGCCCATGGTACAACTAAAAATGCCTTATAAATAAATGATTCTTTCATATTTTTATCGCCAAGTACTATTGCAAAAATAAGCCCTACAATAAAACAGCCAAAAGTTGAAATTAGTGTAAAAATCAAAGTCCATAGTAGAAGAGGGAAAAATTGTGACTTCAGTGAACCGGTTAACACTTGTTCGAATTGATAAAAGCCTACTATTTTCCAACCCTCTGGTGAACCGTAAGCAAAGTTTTGATTCTTTAATGAGTAGTCTGTAAATGCTATAAATATGGTATATAAAATTGGTAATACACTTAAAATACATATACTAACTAATGCTGGAGTAAGATATCTATATGCTACATTTCTGCTTTTCTTAATTTTCATTGCCGTCACCTCCCCCTTAAAAAATCTACTTACTTACAGAAATTGCATCCTTAACTGCATTTTCTAAATCATCTGCAACAGCTTTAGGATCCTCACCATTTAAAATCCTTTGTATATTCTTAACTGGATCCCAAATTGCTTGTGTTTCAGAAACATTAGGCATTGGAACAGCATAAGAAGCTTGTTTAACAAAGCCATTAGTATATTCATTATTCTTTACATTATTTTTATTTAATTCTGATTTCAAAACTGGTATTCTATTACCAACTTCATATAACTTTTCTCCACTATTATCAATTAGATACTTCATTAATTTCCAAGTATCATCTTTAGCTTTTGACTTACTGCTTACAAATGCAGTTTGAACACCCATAAATGATTTGACATCTTTACCATTTATTTTAGGAACTGGTACAACGCCAAAATTAATACCTGCATCCTTAAAGCCTTGAACATCCCATGGACCACCTAAATAAAATACTGAATCACCATTCTTAAATGAAGTGTTAGCTATATCTTGAGTTATATCAGGGGCCATAAATTTATCTTTTTGAACTAAATCTTGAAGGTATTTATATGCTTCAATAGCTCCACTATTATTAAGACCAATATCATTTACATCTGTAGTTCCATCCTTTGAACCAAATACATAGCCACCATATGTTTGTACAAATGCAGAAGTATAATAGAAATCATTTATAGGAAATTGAAATGAATTAGGGCCATACCCTTTAGCCTCTTCTACTAATTTGTCCATTGTATCTGGTACTTCCTTAACCTTATCCTTGTTATAAAACAAAGCGAAGGTCTCCATAGATATTGGAACAGCATATTGTTTTCCATCATAAGTAACTGAATCCCATACATTTTTACCTGAATAATCATCCTTATTTACTAAATCATTTGGTACTTCATCTAATAAACCTGCATCATGAAATGTTCCTAGATTATTGTGAGCTAAACCAAAAAGCATATCTGGCCCTTTATCTGAATTTGCTGCTTGTAAGAATTCTTGAAATCCTGATTCATCTTTAATAACCTTAACCTTTTTATTATTATCTTTTGCCCATCCCTGTGCTATCTTGTCCAATTCTTGAACTTCATTATCCATCAAATTTGACCATACTACTATTTCTTTGTCATTATCTGATGTATCACTTTTACTTCCACATCCAAATAACATTGTAGAACTCATTAATCCTGAAATAACCAATGCAGTTAGCTTTAATCCTCTTTTCATAATACTCACTCCAAACATATTATTTTGCAAACGATATCATTGCTATAATTTTATTATATTTATTTCTTAGACTTACTTTTGTCTCTAAATATTATTTTTTGTATATTATTACTGTTTTGTATTATAGTTACTATATAAGGTTTATAAAACACTTAGGAGGGATAATTATATGTATGATACTTATGAATCTGACCCATATCTATTCAATAGCCAAGTAGCTTCATTAATTAAAAATAAGGATAGAGATAGAATACTACAATTAACTACAAAGAAACATCAAGAAGAAAAAGCAGATAACCTTTCGCCAGCCATAAAAAGAGATGATTTAATTGCTTGGAATGTTATTTATGCACGTGAAGTAATTGAAAGTGGTACATCAAAACAATATCTTCACACTTTATATAACAAATATTATAAATCTATAAAATCTTGTCATGATTTATTAGCTTTAGAGCAGCTTGAAATAGATATGATTTATTCATACTTTAATATATTAATTAATTATGTTGAAATTAAAAATAATCTAATTATAAACAAAATCATTGGTTATTTATATATCCACATAGAAAATAACCTTACTATCTCTCAAATTTCAGAAGACTTGCACTTATCTACTAGTTATCTATCTGCCACTTTCAAAAAAAATATGAATATTTCTATAATGAACTACTATAAAAAAATTAAAATAGAACGTGCAAAATTCTTATTAAAATATACTGATAAAAGTCTATTAGAGATATCTACTATTCTTTGTTTTTGTGACCAAAGTAATTTCACCAAAACATTCAAAAAAATAATTGGTATATCTCCTTTAAATTATAGAAACTCTTCTCTTACAATTGATAATAACAATATTGATTAGCATTTCATAATATAAGACTAAAGGAGGTTAACTTCATGTCTAAAAAATTTTATGATGAAAATACAGATTTTAACAATATTGATAGTGACTATTGGTGGAATTCATTTGATTCTATAGATGATGATCTCAATTCAACTTCATCTATTGATGATTTAAGACGTTGCCCATTTGATGATAGTGATGCAAAATGTCACAAAAAAAAGTGTCCTGTAAATCCTAAGTGTGAGGAAAGATTCGAAAGGAGTATATCCCCTCTTTCAGGTCATGCTTATTATACAAATTCATCTCCTATAAGATTACCTTTATCTAGTACGCCTATAGCAATACCATTCAATACTATTTACTCTGAAACTTGCAACACCATTAAATTAAATAAGAATAATCATACAGACATTAAATTAATTGAACCTGGTGTTTATTTATTTAACTATACATTAACAACAAACATTGATAATATAACAAGAAACATTCCAAATGCTCTTATCTATTTAAATATTGCCAATGACTCCATAATTGAATCATCTGCAAGAACTTTTTGCTCATTTAATAATGGACAATATGTTTTAGGTAACATAATTTATAAAACAAAAGAGCATAATTCAATTGCAAAACTTGTAGCTTATTCATCAACTGGAGGAACTTTATTATCAGCATTAAATTCTCTTTATATAATTAAACTATGTTAAAAAAAGAGTGGCTGAGAGCTGCAGTGAGTGCTCTCCGGAAGACAAGCTTCAAGTCGACACTCCATGCACTCTCACCACTCAATAACTAAAGTAATAAAATCAATATATTTAGCGCTTTTATCTATGCATCTATGCTTATATACACTGCAGGTATTCCAAGCAATACTCCTCCACCTATTATATTACCAATAGTTACCCAAAATAAATTTCTAATTACAAGTCCCATTGGTAATCCTCCAAGGGCAAAATATCCAATTGAAAATACCCCCATATTTGCAACACTATGTTCAAATCCTGCTACAATAAATGCAAATACGCAGAAAAACATCATAACTAACTTTCCAATTTCAGTCTCCATTTTAATTCCTGTTAGATATCCTAGACAGACAATGGAGTTACAAAGTATTCCTCTGAGTACCAATTCTAATACTGATAAATACAGTTTACTTTCTACTACATAAGCTATATATGGTCTAATTATACCTAATGAAGCACCACTCTTTACAAATAAATATGATATTATAATAGAACCAATCAGATTACCAATATAACTATACAACCAAACTCTAAGTACATCCTTAATGGTTACTTTTTTTTCATAAAAACCAACACTCATAACAAGATTATTTCCAGTAAATAATTCACCACTCAAAAATACTATAAGTGCTAACGCAAAGGAAAAGGTGCCTGCTACAAGTATCTTAGAAAACTCATAATAATTCTCAAATAAAATAGCTCCTGCTGTGTAAGAAAGAATTATTGCTACAATTACATAAAAACCTGTTAGACAAGCTCTTGCAAAATATTTAGCTGGTCTCTCTGCTGAATTTCTTGATTTTTTTATAGCTAACTTTGAAAGAACATCAATATCATTAGTATACATTTTTTATCCCTCCATAGCTTATTCTACAGAATATCCAGTGTTTTCAATACAATCTCTAATTTGCTTTTCGCTTGCAGGTTCATTATAAATTACTTCAATAGAATTTCTCATTAAATCTACACAAACATTATTTACTCCATCTATTTTTTCAAGAGCATTCTTGATTTGTGTTTTCATATTTTCATTTTTTACTCCATTAACCTTGTAATGTTCTCTTTCCATATCTATCACCTTTCTTTTGTAAAATAATAAATATAGTATGTGCTTAAGATTTATAATTAATTCTTTTCTTATTTATCTTTATTATTATCTTTCTTTTACATACTTTTATTTTAATTTTTATCTTCATAAACTTCCCTCTTCCACAATCAATATATAATATTTATATAATCTATTAATCTTTAAATATGTAAATTATTTGTAATAACTTTATTAGCTCCTTGTATTATTATTTACATAAAGGAGGTTTTGTTGATGAAAAAGGCACTTATTTTAGGAGGCAGCGGTTTAGTTGGACAGTCCTTAATTAAAGAACTATCTTCTAATTATGATATTTATGCAACATATAATAAACATAATATAAATCTAAAAGAAAACAAGAAAATTTGTTTAGATATAGATAATTATTTAAAATTAATAAGTTTTATATTTAACAACTTAATTTCTAATCTAAAATCTAATAACACCATTGAAGTATATTCTAATTATTACAAAACTACTAATTTAGATGTTATACTTGCTAAACAAATTCATTACATTATCGATACTAATCTTAAAGGTACATTTCATTTATGTTCTACTGATATAATTAATAACTATGACTTTATATATGAATTAGTAACCAGATTAGGTTTTAGAAATGCCAACTTAAAAAAAGTTAAAATAGAAGATATAGAAAAATATCATTTGGCAATTCAATCAAAAAGATGTGAACTACCAAATGAACTTCAAATAACAAATAAAGATATTATAAATTACTTAACAAATTAAGACCTTATTTTTAGCATATAAGGTAAAGATACTTTCTTATAGTACTCTGAACATTTAGAATTCATGTTGTCCCAATTCTTTGCTATTATTTCTGGCATTGATGGTATCCAATATTCTTCTGTTGTTATCTTTAAGGAAGTATCCTTTTCTTTTGTTTGAAATTCGTAATATAATATCTTTTGTTCTTCGTTATATAATTGCTTTAACACTACATTTCCATTAGCATCAATAATTTGCGATGCTCCTACTATTTCTCTATATTGTTCTTTATCTCCCTTTGGAAAAGCCTTGCCATTAAATTTACCAATATGACTTGCATGAAAAACCGGTACTTTTAACAATTTAGCTAAATTAACAGGTGCATCCAATGCCATCTTGTCATTAATATCCTTTAACTCATATATAATCCTTTGATCCACTTCATTAAACGTCCACCAACATGAACCTGCAAGTACAAAGTCTATTTTTCCAATCATTCTCTTAACTGTTTGATACCTAATTTGTTCCCAACACAAAGCTACTCCTATATCCCCTAAAGGAGTATGAAATACACTTTCCTCATCACCAGGAGCATAACAATATTGTTCATAAACTGTAGGTATATCTTTGCTATGAGAATAAACCTTGCCATCAGGAAAAACCAAAGAATATGTATTGTATACATTATCTTTTTGAAAATTTAAATAAGAACCTCCAACTACAATATTATAATTCGAAGCCATCTTTTTCATTGCTATTAATGGGTTTTCACTTTGAGCAACATCCTCTAAAAGTTCTTTAGAAAAAGCAAAACCCGTTGTAAAAAATTCTGGAAAATTAATTATATCTGCATCATTTTCAGCCGCCTCTTTCACAAGTTTCTCAGCATTTTTTAAATTTTCTTTAGTATCTGCAAACTTTGTCTTCTGATGAACTACTGCAATTTTCATAAATAATCACTTCTCTCAAAATATTTTATCTCTTATTATATAAATCAATAAGAGCTTCTTTCATTAATATCAATACTTCTTTATCAAAACTTATTCTATAGTAAACTAAATATCCTTCATAAATAGCAAAACATTTATTAGCTAATTCTTTAGCTTCTTCTTCATCCACTCCCATTTTTTTTAGCATTTTTAAGAAAAAAAGCTTTAATCTATCAAAGGCTTTAACACAACATTTTGCTATTTCAGGCTCATCTTTAGTAAGTTCTGTACCTAAAATAGCAAAGGGGCATCCATAAAAACGCTCCTGCTTTATAGCTCTTTCTATTTGCAAAATTAATGATGTTATAAACTCT
>JAQXTC010000134.1 GCA_029219285.1 Clostridiaceae bacterium | reverse complement strand
TTGTAGATTCTGATATATTTGTCATAGATAAGAATACATATAACATATATTTATTATGTTCAGATGGTTTAACAAATGAAGTCACTAAAAATGAAGTTGTTTCTGTTATTAATGAAAATAAAGATTTTAATAATATTTGCGATAAACTTGTAAATCTTGCCAAATACAAGGGAGGCAGAGACAATATTACAGTCTTATTATTTGGAGGAGAGGTAGTATGATAGGCGAAGTACTAGGAAGTAGGTATGAAATACTTGAAAAAGTCGGCGAAGGTGGAATGTCTGTAGTTTACAAGGCGAGATGTAACAAGCTTAATAGAAATGTAGCTGTAAAAATATTAAAAAAAGAATTATGTGATAATCCTGATATTGTTAGCAAATTCAAAAGAGAAGCAACTGCAATAGCAACATTATCAGATAATAATATTGTTAATGTTCTTGATGTTGGTACTCAAGACGATATTAACTATATTGTTATGGAATACGTTAATGGTAAAACTTTAAAAGAAGTTATTAAAGAGTTTGGAAAATTAAATTATGAAACATGTATAAAGATTGGTATGCAAATTGCAAAGGCATTAGATTGTGCGCACAAGAATAATATTATTCATAGAGATGTTAAACCTCAAAATATTCTAGTAACAGATGATGGTATTATTAAGGTGACTGATTTTGGTATAGCAAAGTCTTCTGGTTCAGCAACACTTACTAATACCACAACAATAATGGGATCAGCTCAATATTTCTCACCAGAACAAGCAAAGGGTACATTTGTTGATGCCAGAACAGATTTATATTCACTAGGTATAGTTTTATATGAAATGTCAACAGGTAAACTTCCATTTGAAGCAGATTCACCTGTTTCTATCGCGTTAAAGCATATTCAAGAAAAGCCAGTTGCTCCTAAACAAGTGAATAGTAGAATTCCTGAAAGTCTAAATAATTTAATTTTAAAGGCTATGGAAAAGGAACCTAATAATAGATATCAAACAGCAAAAGAAATGATAGCAGATCTTGAAAAGATACAAAATGATCCTAATGCTATTATTGGTGCTGATAAAGAAGAAGATGATGATGGTAAAACTATAGTAATGACAGCTGTTAATACTCCACCAATTGATGCGGAGGGAAAAGATACAGCATCTAATAAAGAAGATGATGATAAATACTATGATGATTATGACGATTATGATGACGATTATGATGATGATTACGATGATGATGATGAAAAGGCTTCAAAGAAATCATTAGGTAAAAAGATAAATAAGAAATTAATAATTGGTATCGTATCAGCTATAGCATTGATTTTATTAGGAGTTGGTGCAGTTTTTGCATTAAGTTCTACGTCTGATGACAAAGATGTAGTTATACCCAATATAAAGGGAATGACATTAGAAGAAGCAAAGAAAGCCCTTTCTGATAAAGGATTAGTTTTAGAGGAAGGCGGAACAGAGGCTAGCGATGAGCCAGAAGGAACAGTAATAGCGGTTAATCCAACAGAGGGTTCTAGTGTTAAAAGTGGATCGAAGGTTAGAGTTATACTTAGTGAAGGTGTAGCAAAATTAAAAGTTCCAGATTTAAGAGACTCAACTTTAGAGAATGCACAAGCAATCTTAAAGAAAAATAAGTTGAATTATACTGTTTCTCATGAAAATAGTGACTCTGTAGAAAAAGGAATCGTAATTAGAACAGAACCAGATGTTGATTCAGAGGTAAAAGAAGGTGACACAATAACTATTGTGGTAAGTGATGGTCCTGCTATTAAATATGTAAGAGTACCATCTGTAGAAGGAATGAGTAAAGATGAAGCTGTAGCTGCTATTCAAAATGCTGGCTTAATTTGTAATGTAACTACTCAGAATTCTGATGAAGCAAGTAATGGTAAAGTTATAGGAATGTCTAAAGGCGCAGGTTCTACAGTTATTAAAGGATCAAGTATCACAATTGTGGTAGGTACTTATACACCACCTGTAAAAGAAGATACTGATAAAGATAAGGATAAGGATAAAGATAAAGATAAAGATAAAGATAAAGGGAATGAAGGTGGTTCACAAGGCAGTGGCCAAGGAGGATCTCAAGGCGATGGCCAAGGAGGATCAGGAAACGGATCAGGAAATGGAAATGGATCAGGAAACGGAAACGGATCAGGAAACGGATCAGGAAATGGAAATCCTACAAACGGGCATAATTAAATTTTGAGAGTTGAATCTGAATGACTTTATGATCATTCAGTATACCACCTCCACAAAAAATAAGAAAAATTAATTCGATAAAACTGATTTCTATATATGTAGGAATCAGTTTTTTTGTTGTTTTAATTAATATTTTATATTATATTTGCAATTATTCATAAAATCTGTTTATTATATATAATAGAAATAGTTTTTTGGAGGACATATGGAAGGAAAAATAATTAAAGGTATAGGTGGCTTCTATTACATAAAGACAACAGAAGGCATTATAGAATGTAAAGCTAGAGGAAAATTTCGACATAAAGACATGAAACCCATGGTAGGTGATAATGTAACTATAGAAGTGGCAAATGGCAAAGGTGTCATAGAAGAAATTCATGAAAGAACTTCATCACTTATTAGACCCACTGTTGCTAATGTAACATTAGCCTTTGTTGTTTTTGCAATAAAGAATCCAGATTTGAATTTTGATCTTTTAAATAGGTTCTTAGTTCTTTGTGAAAGTAATAATATTGAAGCTGTAGTATGTTTAAATAAAATGGACTTAGTTACTGAAGAGGAAAGGGAACACTTAAAAGATAAGATTAATGATATAGGTTATAAAGTATTGTTTATTAATGCAAAAGAAGGAATTGGAGTTCAATCTCTTAGAGAAATGATGAAGGATAATGTAACAGTTCTATGTGGTCCTTCTGGGGCTGGAAAATCCACATTAATAAATACTTTAGTGGATAGAGATCATATGGAAACAGGAAATGTTAGTGTGAAACTTGGAAGAGGTAAACATACTACAAGACATAGTGAACTGATTGAAGTATCAGGAGGATATATTGTTGATACTCCTGGTTTTACAACACTAGATGTTACATTTATTGAAAAAAATGATTTGAAGTATTATTTTCCTGAATTTGAAGAATTGAATAATTGTTGTAAATTCAGAGGTTGTTTGCATCATAAAGAGCCTGGATGTGCAGTTAAAGAAGCAGTAAAAGATGGAAGGATAAATAAATACAGATATGATTTTTACATAAGAACTTTAGAAGAGATAATTGAAGGGGGAAAATATAAATGGTAAAAATATCACCATCAATTCTTTCTGCTGATTTTTCAAAATTAGGGGAAGAAGTACAAAGATTAGATAAAGCAGGAGCAGAATGGGTACATATTGATGTAATGGATGGCAAATTTGTTCCAAACATAACTCTTGGGGCACCGATTATTAAAGCTTTAAGAAATAAAAGTGAAAGAATTTTTGATGTTCATTTGATGATTGAAGAGCCAAGTAGATTTATTAATGATTTTATTGAAGCAGGTGCAGATATTATTACGATTCATTATGAGGCAGAAAAACATATAGATAGAGCTATACAATTAATAAAATCAAAAGGTATTAAGGTTGGTGTGGCATTAAATCCAGGTACACCAGTTAACATGATTAAAGATTTAATTCCTCAGCTTGACATGGTTCTTATAATGTCAGTTAATCCAGGATTTGGTGGACAAAAGTTTATAGGTTATTCAATAGATAAAATAAAAGAAGTTGCTGAATTAAAGGAGAAATATAATAAAGAGCTTATGATTCAAGTTGATGGTGGCGTTGATAAAAATAATATAAAAGAATTAGTTGATGCAGGTATAACTGTTGCTGTTGCTGGTTCAGCTGTTTTTAAAGAAGGTAAAATAGAAGAAAATATTAAACTATTAAGGGAGAATGCATAAATTATGAGAGCAGTTGTTGTTTCTGGGGGAAAAGCACCTTCTGAAAAATTATTAAAATCAATTCTTAAAGTAGACGATTATTTAATTGGGGTTGATAAAGGGTGCAATTGCCTATTTGAGTATGACCTTAAACCAGATTTAATTTTAGGAGATTTTGATTCAGCAGATATAAAAGTTATCGAGCGATTTAAAGAAGAAGGAATTAAGATTCTTAAATTTAATTGTGATAAGGATTATACAGATACTGATTTGGGATATCTAAAAGCTATAGAAGCTGGTGCTGATGAAGTTATCTTTATGGGGGTTACTGGAACAAGAATAGACCATATGCTTGCTAATGTTGGTGTTCTTATGAAGGCTTTTAAAGAAGGAATAAAAGCAGAAATTATAGATGATAATAATAGAATGTTTTTAATTGATAAGGAAACAAAACTTAAAGGTGAATTTGGAGAAACTATTAGTTTTCATGCGTTATCAGATGTAGTTAAGAATGTGTGCATTAAAGACGGTAGATATACACTTGAAAATTATGATATGACTTTATTAGAACCAAGAGCAATATGTAATGAATTTGTTGATAAAGAAATAACAATTTCTTTTACTTCAGGTTTAGTTATGGTGATTTACCCAAGAGACTAATTTATAATTGTAAATAATAAAAAAATAATCACTTTTTACTTTCTTTTTGCATAGAATTAAATAAGAAAGTAATTAGTGATTATTTTGCTTTTTAAAAAGTACTTAGGGGTGATATGAGTGAAAATTGTAGCGATTAAACTACCAAAATTTTTATCAAATTTTATAAAGTTTTTCATTCGAAAAAAATAAGAAATGAATTACTACATAAAAAAGCAAATAAAAAAATGCATTGTGGACAACAATGCATTTTTTTATTTGAACTATAGGGCTCTTTGAACCTTACCAGATCTTAAACATCTTGTACATACATGAACTGTTTTTGGAGTTCCATTAACTAAAGCTTTAACTTTCTTTATGTTAGGAGCCCAAGTTCTCTTTGATTGACGATGTGAATGACTGAATTGAACTCCAGCAACTACACCTTTATCACATATCTCGCATCTTCTTGACATTTGAAAGCACCTCCTTGCTTTTGAAGATAAAATCTCTTCAATAGGACATAAAAAATTCTATCATAATTGCATTTAGTTTGCAAGAAAATTATAAAAAAAATTGTCGTCAAACAGTTTTACTTTTATAAATCTAGTATTATAATTATGATATATTGCTTGAATAATATATGTTTGTAATATAAAATATACTTAAGGAAAGAATAGGAGGAATTGTAATGGTTGGATTTTCAAAAGAAAATGGATATATACATTACTCTGATGAAGTTCTAGCAAAAATAGTTGGATTATCAACTATGGAATGCTATGGTGTAGTAGGAATGGTATCTAAAAACGCTAGTGATGGTTTTTGGGAACTTATGAGAGTAGAAAATTTGAGCAAGGGAGTAAAAATAACTCTTGGCGAAGAAGATAGATTAAACATTGAATTATTTGTTATGGTTGAATACGGCACTAAAATTTCTGTAATTGCAAATAATATAATTCAAAAAGTAAGATATAGTGTAGAAAACTTTACAGGACTAAAAGTTTCTGCTATAACAGTTAATGTTCAAGCGGTTAGAGTCTAGGAGGTAAAAATGGAATATAAAACAATTAATGGCCATGATTTTTATAACATGGTTGTAAATGCAAGCAATAGATTATCAGAAGAAAGTGATTTCGTTAATGCGTTAAATGTTTTCCCAGTGCCAGATGGTGATACTGGAACAAATATGTCAATGACATTTAAAGCAGCAGTTAAAGAAATTGAAAATATAAACTCACCATCAATAGGAGAAGTGTCACGTAAGCTTGCAAAGGGTGCTCTAATGGGAGCAAGAGGTAATTCAGGAGTTATTTTATCTCAAATACTTAGAGGAATTTCTAAAGGATTAGAAGGTATAGATGAAGCAGATGCTACACAAATGGCAGTTGCTTTTGATGAAGGATGTAAATCAGCTTATAAAGCAGTTATGAGACCTACAGAAGGAACAATACTTTCAGTTATAAGAGCTGCATCGGAAGCAGGTCTTAAGTCAGATGAAAGTGATGTTGCAGAACTTCTAAAACATGTAACAGATGAAGCTAAGGTTATGCTTGATAAGACACCAGACCTTCTACCTGCATTAAAGAAAGCAAAAGTTGTTGATTCAGGTGGAATGGGATTATATATAATTCTTCAAGGTATGACTGCAGCATTAAAAGAAGGTATAGTTGCGGAAATTAAAGATGTTAAAATCTCTGAAGGTGGAGTAGCTAAAACAGGAGCTAAATCTACAGAGGATGTTGACATAAAGTTTGGTTACTGCACTGAATTTATAATTTTAGGTGATGCAAGCCATGCAAATGAATTCCAAAATGAAATAGAGCATTTAGGAGATTCGATGATAGTTGTTGGATATGATGATGTAATTAAATGTCATATTCACACTAATGATCCAGGTCTTGTATTATCAAAGGCAGTTAAGATAGGTGAACTATCTAAAATTAAGATTGATAATATGAGGGAAGAACATAGAGAGCTTTTGATGACTGATAAAGAAATTGAAGAAAATTCAGAAACTCAAATGGACTCTGTATCTGCTGAAGCTAAAAAATATGCTTTTGTTACTGTTGCTATGGGATCAGGAATAAGTAATATTTTTAAGGATTTAGGTGTTGATTATGTTATTGAAGG
>JAQXTC010000133.1 GCA_029219285.1 Clostridiaceae bacterium | reverse complement strand
CCAAACATGTTGCATAGCAGAAACTAATGCATCATTATCCATAACAGCAAATTGTAATTTACCTGCTATAGCTCTTTTTCCTCTACTAAAGCTTCTAGCATCAGCAGAGCCTAATGTATATACGGGAGCTTTTTCTCTTTGACATTGTATTACGATATAACCGTTTCCGTTATATCTCTTATACTTTCATATAAGATTAGACTATATCTTTAATTTAATTAACTGGCGGTTTCATATTGCTAATTAAACAGAGCCTCACATTTCGAGATTACTTAATCCCTACCTGACATTTATTTAAAATGCTATTCCTAGTCGTTGAACTTAACTCTATAATAAACATTATATAGTTAAGCTGCTGGTTGACCATTATAACAGAATGAAGGTAGAACCGCTTCAAATCCTTATTCCATCTGTAATTTTTTTCTGCATTTCTGCAACTATCACGCTTATTATTTCTAATTACGTTGTAGCATTACAGCTTTAGGCGTTTCCAGCAATTAATGAGGTTTTAGGGCAACTCAAAAAATCGAGATCATTTTTAGTTAATCGCCCATGAAATTCCTTGTAATTCACCAATAACTTGATTAGCAAAACTTACTACTAAGTCTGCACCTGAGAAACTTGTCATTGAACTTATTGTAGGACTTGCCATATTAAATTCCTCCTTTAATTTTCATTTATTATATTGCCATAGAAAAAGACATTTCTATGGCAAATATTATTTATGTCAGAAAAGACAATTTATTATAAAGAAGCTTTTAATCCAACTACAGTTGTTAATTTTCTTAATTCTTGAGGTGGAACTATAGTTAACTCTAACTTAGCCTCTCCAAGTAATGAAGATTCAGCAGTAGCAACTAATTGGAATTCAGAGTCTAATATTCTGCCTGCTTCTTTATGAATTGATAATCTTTTTGAAATAGCTGCTGATAAAGCATTTCTATTTTCAACAGTATTTGGTTCACCAATGTATGGATCAGCAACTTCTCTAATATCATCTACTACATATCTAACAACTTTAAAAGATGTTATTCTTGTATAATCTGAATTAGGAGCTGCGCATGTTACACCATCTACAATAGCTACACTCTTAGCATTATTTCTGTTAGATTTATATCTAAAAGTAACTATTCTATTACCTGTAATAGCATCTAATTGAGCATTACTAAATGAGAATCTTAATGATGTAGCATTTGGTAATTTCTTATTAGTTGGAGCTGACTCTGGAACTAAAATAGAGTTATATGCTACATAATCTACTGCTGGGTTTCCATAGAAAGTTCCTAAAGTAGAATCTGTTACTTTAGCTTCTGGACCAGCACATATTGTAATATACTTACCAATATCCATTGCATTTCCATCAGAATCTTTATACACTTCTCCGTTTTCATCTAATAAGTACCAATAGTTATTGAAGTTAGCACACTTCTTAGCATATTCTTGAACTCCACTTAAAGTTTTATCCTTATTAGGAGCCATTGAAATTGCACCTAAAGTAGTTTTATTTCTGTAAGATAATACTGTACATAATAAAGCTAATTGATATGCAAAGTTTTGATTTTCAAGTTCTAATTTATCATCTGCATATACGCCAGTTGGAACTATCCAATCTACTTGGTAATCTTCAAGTATTTGATATGCTCCACTCTTAGTTAAATATCCTTCTTGGTCTCTTTCACCAGATAAAGCATAATATAAATCTTGCTTTGTTACCTTTATACCATCATCACCACCAGTAAATGTAGTTGCATCTTCTAATTCTAAATCTGCTGTAGCAATTTCATCATATTCTGTATCAGCTTGGTAAATACCATTATTAGAATCTGTATTAATTGCATCTACTAACATTCCTAAAGTAGGATAGTCTAATGATGTATACTCTAATGGTTTTTCAATAGAGCTTCTCTTATTTAAAGGTTTTGTTATAACAACTTTTTTACCTAAAATTGAAGTTCCATCTGTATTATATACATTTTCTATAGCTACAGAACCATCATTATAAACAGAACCTGCACAATAACTATATAACTTAATACTTGGTGTTGTAGTTTCTGTTACAACATAGTTGTAACCAACCTTTAATACATCTCCAACTTCAAAATCTGATTTATCAACTTCTACTGTATTATCAGCTTTATTATATGTCATTACAGATTGGTCATCTGCAAAGTTTCCATTAATTATTAATTTAATACTTGATTCAACTGCATCTTTACTCAAAGTAGTTTTTACCTTAGAAGTAGCTAATTTAAATGGAACTCCAGTTTGAACATCACCAGTTTCAGTTACAGGAGCGCTAACCTCTGTAGTAGTATAAGAAGCTTCAATTACATCTTCTTTAGCAGCACCTGATGTAATAGTAATAGTCTTTTTATCTTCTGCTACTGTAAAATTAGCTGAATCTATACTAGCATCTGCTTGTGTTTTATTAACAAGTTGTATAGTTCCATCTTTTGCTTCATTATTTAAAGTAATAACTATTTCTGAGCTTAAATTTTCTGTTGCAGTTTGTTCTTCTGCTGTAATAGCTTTGTCTTTGTAATAATTATAAGTAATAGATACTGGAGCACCAGCTTTACCCATACAACTTGAAATAAGTATTGTACCATCATTTTCACTTACAGTGTATCCTGTTAATAGTTGAACATCACTAATTGTTACTTTAGTTGAGTCTTTTACAAGATTCTTATTAGCTAATTGAATAGTTGTTTCATCATTACCTTGAATGGTAACGAAATCTTCTGAAACAGTTTCACTTGTTGTAGCTTCTAATGCTTTACCTTTAATTATAGTTTCAGCTTGTGTACCTGTAACTCTCATTAGTCTTATATCATTGCATCCTCTTTTTCTTGCTTGAGTATATGCTTTAATTAATGTTGAACCATCAGGTACTCCATTAGATTTTAGCCCTGTTCCAAATAAATTAACTGTATCATCATCAACAGCTATTGGTTCCATTATTGGACCATCTGAAGATGTACCTAATATTAGAACACTGTCTGTTACAGCATCATCTGTAATTGTGTTTCCTCTAGCAGATAATCCGCCATCTTTAAAGCTAACTAGCATTCCAGGTAGGTTTTTATAAACATCTAATACTGACATTATGATTCCTCCTTCAATATTATAATAATAAAATTTATATTAAACAGAGCTTTTACTCTGATTTAATCTTTTTAATAATATCATTTACTTTTAAATCTAATTCTTTTAATACTGATGATTTTGTTGTGTATATTCTTTCAAGTCTTACATACCATATTACTGATTTCATAGCTATATCTTTTATATAATTTATAGAACGTTTGCTAGGTATTTCTTTAACAAAAAACATTTCTGAAACACCAGCTTTTTTAAAGTATCCAGCATAAAGTGTTAATATTTCTTCTACTTTGTCTAATACTCTTCTTGCTTCTAATTGATTGCTACCATAAGCATCAAATTCAACTAAGCAATCAAACCATTGTCTATAAACTTGAATAGAATCTCCAGTTTCTTGACCATTGACAACTTCTATATAACTATCTGTTTTTATAGGTTTTATATTTTTTCCATCAGATATTTCTCTTGAATTTATATCATATGTTACTATAGGAAGTGCATCATCTTCTATTTTTTGGTCTCTAGTATAAGCTGGTTTAAAAACAATATTATCGTTTGTAGCTATTTTAATTATTTCAGAAAGCATACTTGCAAATTCATCTATATTTTGAATACTTCCGTCAGCATGAAATCTATAAGCTGATGGATCATTATTTTTTCTTGTAAATGAACTATTTATTTGTTTTTTAGTGTTAGAAATATTCTTCTTATATTTTTCTTGATTATTTGTATTTATTCCAAAATATTTATTATAAGCATTTTGGAATTCTTCATTACTATTCAAAAAATCACTCCCTTATTGAAATTTTGTGTATTGCTTTAAAATAATCAGCCATTTGTTTAGTTTTTAAATAAAGATATATTTTAATATTGTGTTCTGTTTCTCTTATTAATGTAAATTTAAATTTATCTATAAGACCTTGTTCCTTAATCAAAGTAAGACAATTTTTAATTATATTTGTTAACATATTTTCTGTTAATAACATATCAAGGTCTTCTCCTACATATTCTTGAAATATATCATATATACAAGAAACCGAAAATTGTATAGCTTTTAAATTTTGCATATTATGCATTAAGTTATCTTTATCGCAAGACGTTACGCAAGATGAAAACACTACATTTTCATAATAAGGGCTAAATCTTAAAGCTACTAAGCCATTATCAGCAAATTTAGCAAGATCTTTATTATCAAATTCATTATAAAGAAATATATTATCTGCTATTACTTTATTAGTTGGGCAATCCATTAAACCTATGTTTGCACATTCTATTGCATACACTATATATCCATTTACATTTTTAGATAAATGTTCAACAATTATATCTCCAACTACAACACTTATAAGCTGATAATAACTAGAATATAAAGGATTGATTTTGTTTTGATTTAAATATTTTATTGCTGTATCTACATATAAATCTTTTGAATTATTTAAATACATATCAGATGTTGGATTATATCCCATAATACCCATAGTAAGCATTCCTTCATGTAATTGTTGAATACAAAAACTTAATAATAAATCATAGTAACTAACTTTTTTGCCAGACATTTTTTTAAGTTTGTCTTTTAGATTTGTATAGCAACATTTACTATATTCATCTATACTGTATTCTCCATCATCTTCTATTTCTATGTCATCTATGTACATATCAAGAGGAACTATAAAATCTATGTATTGCCCTCTTAACAATTCCAAAGTATCTTGTAAGCAGCAATATAAAGTATTTTTACTAGCATTAAGACCATTATTTCCTCCAAATAAATACAATGTTCCAGGATTAACTGTTGATAATGCTCCATATATTTCAATATCAGTATCACAATATAATTGGCATTCAACACAATTTAATCCGTTTTCTGTATCTTTATTTATTTGGTCTATTAATGCTCCTAAAGTATAGAAATCTTCAAAATTATATCTTATAGAACTAATAGATAATTCGTCTGGAAATGTAAAAGTAATGTTATCATTATATAAATCTATTTTTACATTATTATATATATCGCTTGAATATATAGATTTTATTTCAAGACCATTTTCAAAAACATCATCATTTTCTATATTTACGTTTAAAAAAGTTACTGCATGACTTCCAGTAATTTTACAGCAAAATATATTTAAATCAGATACTAAATTATATATTTGTTTGTATGCATTTATAAGAGAACCTTTGCTACCAAATATACTATATAAATGAGATATACTTGTAATTTGTATAGGGCAGTTTGTTGGTCCAAAAGATGCAGTTCCTAGTAAATATACATTTTTTCCATATCTAGTATAGTTGGAATTAATTATAAGTTTCATTTCTTCTCTAGATAACACTTAATTCTCATTCCTTTCGCTAAATATGTTTTTTGTTTCTTAGTCCAATAATTAATTGTTTTATTTATTGATTTTAGTTTATCGTTTCTTAATTTGCATACTGCACAATAAAGTTCCACTCTTCCATGGTCACCATTAACAGGTATGGAAGTTTGTATTTCAAAAACAGATTTTGCCTCAACAGGTTCTCCAAGTGAATTATATTTGGTAACTATTATAAAATCATTTGCATTAGGAACAATTTTGTTATCAAGATAAAATATTTCATTATCTTTAGACACAATTCCTATTTGTGTAGGAGTATTTCCTAATTGTTCATAACTTGTAGCTCCTTTTATAGCTTTTATTTTTTGTACTAAATTTAATTTTCCTCTTCCAAAACAAAAAGGACAATCTGGATCTCCTGTTTTATACAAATCGTCATAGCAAACACATTTGATAAATTTTGAAGCTCTAATATACAATATATTAAAAGAAAATTTATTTTGTAATTCATGGAATTCTTTTCTTAAATCTAAATTTGTATCTGATACATTATTATAGTTTAAATTCATATTATTCATTAAAATGAGTTCCTTTCTTTATTAATTGTATATTTTGTATCTCCAGCTTTAACAAAACTAGCTACTGCAAGGCTTT
Organism: Clostridiaceae bacterium; assembly: GCA_029219285.1. Classification (GTDB taxonomy): domain Bacteria; phylum Bacillota; class Clostridia; order Clostridiales; family Clostridiaceae; genus Clostridium. The sequence goes on along the minus strand of JAQXTC010000133.1, from coordinate 3,068 downwards.
GTTGACTTAATTGCATATCAGCTTGGTTAAACAATTTATTAAATCTGCTTAATAAATCTGAATAGCTTGGCAATTTTACTGTTATATCTGCTGTAATTGGACCTATCGTTTTTTTATTTTCACCATATTTTGCGGAAATTGTTATATAAGCAGCATTTACTAAATCCATATCTGTTTTATACCTAACCCAATTAATGCACATGGTTGGGAATGTTTTTAAATTTTCTATCATATCATCAACTGTATCATATGATGATACTGCTGAATCTTTTTCTGATTTTGAAGAAAGATATTCTAAATATAACTCTAAAACTTCTTTTGTATTTGCATATAATATATCTAGTATGTCTTTATCACTATATGTTTGTAATATATCACCTGTATCAAGTCTTATTCTCTTTACATTTGATAATAAAGGTTCTATTTTACTGTCAAAACTCCATGTTATTGGAGAATATTTAGAATTTTTAAAAGATATATTTACATCAAATGAAGAGGTTGGTTGAAGTTTGTCATTTTCTCCATATTTTTTAAATATAGAATTTCTGCTTTTTGAATTTACACCTATAACATCTATTTTTATATTATCTGTTCTATATAAAGAAGAAATATCTATTTTATCCCCTCTTTTTAATGGAGTATTAAATTTTATATTATAACTATCAGTTTCTATATAATCATCAGTAAGTATTCCATTTACAAATACCTTTAATGAGCCTTCGATATATGGTTTACTCAGAGTAACTATTTCTTGATTTTTTGTAGCTATATATTGCTCATTAATAATATAATTATTCATCTATATTCATCTCTTTCTTTATAAAGATAATGCCACCAATTAAGGTGGCATCTTTTGAAATTTTATAATCCTAACAATCTTTTCCATGTCGCAGCACCTACTATACCATCAGGAGATAAATTTCTTTTCTGTTGAAATTCTCTTACCGCTCCTTCTGTTTTTTGACCAAATATACCATCAACATTTATATTTAATAAAAATTGAATTAATCTAGTATATAATGGTGTGTGAAATTTTATTCCACATAATACATTTTTCATTCCATTATAAGCTGCATTTAGAGATTTACTTCCAAACATATAATCAACAGCTAAGCCATTTTTTCTTTGGAATTCTCCAATAGCAGATGCTGTTTTATTACCACATATTCCATCTGTAGTAAGATTGTAATTAAAACAATTTAATATGTATTGTACTTTTAATACATTGTGTTTTGTTCCTAAGAATCTTTCTGCTATTTCTACATTTCCATTTGTACTAGTAATTGTTGGTGATGTAGAAGTATTTTTAATATTTATATTTGATAGCAATATACCATTTTCAAAATTGTTTACATCACAATTTCCAGTAATTCCAGGAATTCTTCCTGTTTCAGAATATTGATGCCCAACTACATTAAAGCCTGTTTCCATTGGTTTGTTTACGCCGTAATGTGCTATCCATCCTTTATATTTTTTAACTCTACTATCAAGAGTATCTCTTCCAAAATAAGCTCCTGTATAAATTATGCAGTCTAAGCCACTAAGTTCTTTAAACTTATTTAAGAATTGCATTACTCTATCGCTTACTTGAGTAGAGCTTCTTCTATAATTATTTATTTCAATATCAAGTACAGGAATTAAATTGTATTTAAATCCTTTTATAGCATTAAAGAAATCTACTGCTTGTTTCAAAGGATTTGTTTTTTCACTCATATAATGATAAAAACCAAATGGCAATCCTGCTTGAATTGCTTTATTAGCATTTTCTACATATCTACTATCTTTAAAATCTACACCTTCTGTAGCTTTAATATAAACAGCAGATATTCCAGATTGTTTTGCTAAATTTAAATTAACAGAACCATTACAATTTGAAATATCTATGCCTTTAAATGACATAAAAACCACCTCTTATTTTTCTTTATTCTCTATTGTTTCTTTAGCAGGTTCAACTTTTTTTACAGTATAGAAGTCTAATATATCTTTTATTGATTTATTATCTTTAACAAGTTCTTCTAATTTTTGTAGAGCTGTATCTACCATTTTTTTAAATAATGAATAAGAAATTATATTAGACATAAAAGGAAATCTTTTAATAAATAAAGAATAAACATATTTTAATTTTATTTGACCAGTTTTTGAGCCATAAAGCTTTTCTGCATCAAATACTGCATTTAATAGCCATTCTTTTAATCTACTAGGCTGTAATAATGCTACATAAACTAAAGCTATTAAAAATACGATTGCTAGTAATACTGTTGGATTTGAAATTAATTCTTTCATAATTAACACTCCTTTATATTAATATTTATATAAAATTGTCAGAAAAGACAATTAAGTAATAAGCAAATTATTATAATTATGTGCTGATATGTTTTTTATATTTCCATTTTCATCATAAGATATTTCTTTATATCCTATTAATAAATCTTCTGAATCATATATAGATTCTTTGGTTAAGAAATTTTCATTATCATATTCTAATATTTCATAATAGCTTGTATTATTTGTTGTATCATTAATAGATATTTTAATAATATTTCCATTTTCATCATAAGTAAGATTTTTGTCATATGTTAATGCTAAATCTTTAGGAGATATTAATCCAAGTTCTATATTGTTTTTTATAGCTTGAATTAATTTATCAGTATCGACTGTATTTATATTTACGGTTTTTTCATTAAAATCTCTAAAAATTATATTTGTTTTTAATTCATCTATATTAATTAACGGAAGTATAGTTATTTCATTTCCATTAATATATGTTTTATATTCCTTATTATTTACCATTTCAGTATATGCGCCAACAGTTTTATATGAAATATTTATGTATTGATATATACTACTATTTGAATATACACTATCATCTTTAAATGCTATGATGATTTTTATATTGTCTATATTAAAATTATCTTCAAATACAATATTTCTTAAATTATTTATATCTATTCCATTGCTTATTATTTGATTATATATATTATCATCATCAGTTTCATCAATAGCAATTTCTTTAAAATTATTTGTATCAAAATTATATGTACGCCATGTAATTCCATAGTCAAAAGATA
>JAQXTC010000132.1 GCA_029219285.1 Clostridiaceae bacterium | reverse complement strand
CTGAGTTTTATAAAGATGTAGTTACAGAAACTTGGAACTGTGAAGAGTGGACATTAAAAGTTATATAGTGATTGTGAGTTTAGAGAGTTAGTTTTAATAGCTAACTCTCTTTTGTGTGGTTATTTAGTTAGATTGACATTTCTTAAGATAATGTCAGTTACAACTTCTATAGTTAAGTTATCTGTATTAATTTTTATACCTTCTATTTCAGTAGCAAAAGCTTCTAGACATCTATCAATTTGTTGTTCAGGCCAAGAATTTGAAATTTCCCCTCTATTAATTAATCTAGTCTTAATGGTAGATTTATTAGCAGTTAAAATAAAGTGGTATATTTCAATGTTATCATTAATTAAATTACCAATTATATCATTGTAATATTCTTTATTTACAATAGTCATAGGAATTATTAAGGTTCCATTATAGTTATGATACATATATTTAATTATTTCATAATTGATATTTCTCCAAATATTTATATCTTGAAAATCACCTTTTCTTTTTAGTGAATCAGGAAAGTTGTTCCATAGAAAATATCCAACTTGTTCTGGATCGTATATGTGAGAATTTTTTATTTTTGAATTGAGCGTTTCTGCTATAGTGCTTTTTCCAATTCCAAAAGCACCATTAATCCAAATAATCATTATAAATCACCTCTTTAAAAGTAACAAAAAACTATAAATTTATCCACATATTACAACAAAATTAATATGTATGCAAATTTGATACAGAAATATTTATTAACTTGTACGTGTATGCTACAAACGATAAAATTAAAGCATAGCATTAGAGGGGGCGATAAGATATGGATATTAAGAAAATAAAAGAATTATTTAATAAAGCTACAAAGGAAGATTATTTTTCGGGAGTAGCAATGATAAAACAGGGAGAGAAAGTGGTATTTTCATATAATACTGGATATGCTCATAGAGGATTTTTAATAGAAAATTCATTAGAAACAAGGTTTGATACAGCATCAATTACAAAACTATTTACATCAGTAGCTATATTTCAATTAATAGACAAAGGACTTTTAAGTTTAAATGATAAAGTATTAGACATTTTAGATATAGGAGATACAAAGATTTCTAAGGAAGTTACAATATATCATTTATTAACACATACTTCAGGAATAGGTGATGATGCCGATGAAGAAGCTGGAGAAGATTATGAAGAAATTTGGAAGGATAAACCTAATTATTCAGTTAGAAATTTAGAAGACTATCTTCCAAACTTCATACATAAAGAACCTAATTTTGAGCCAGGCAAGGGATGTAGATATAATAATTGTGCTTATATATTACTAGGCCTTGTTATAGAAAAGATAACTGGTAAAGAATATCGTGAATATGTTAAAGAGAATATCTTTGAAAAAATAGGAATGAAGGATACAGAATTCTTAAGTATGGATGGAATAAATAGAAATACAGCTGAAGGTTATACACCAATTGAAGATGGTGATGATATTATAGGTTGGAGAAAAAATATATATTCTTATCCACCTATTGGTGCAGGGGATGCAGGAGCCTATGTTACAGTAAATGATTTAGATAAGTTTTTTAGAGAATTAGTAAATAATAAATTACTATCTGAGAAATTGACAAAGGAAATATTAAACTTCAAGGAATTATATAGAGAAAATGATGAGAGAAAACTATATATGGGTTATGGATTTGAACACATAGTAAGGAAAAAAGATAATAAGGTGTTATGCATAAAAAAAGATGGAAGTAATGCTGGTGTAGCTAATATAGTAAATTACTATCCTGATATAGACACTACATTTAGTATATTATGTAACAATGATGCTTGTGATATATGGGATTTGTCCTTTGAAGTACAGCAAATTATATTAGAAGAAGTTTAAGAAAATAAAAAAGAATCATGCATCAAAAGATGTATGATTCTTTTTGTGGTTGCGGGAGCAGGACTTGAACCTACGACCTTCGGGTTATGAGCCCGACGAGCTACCAACTGCTCCATCCCGCGATATTAATTAACTGAAATTTAAGTTAGTATCTTTACAAGAACTAATATAGGCTTTTTAGGTTTAAAAGTCAAAATGAAATAATGCCATAATTAATCTTTAGGATAAATTAACTCCTTAATAGTATAAAGTAATACCATATACTTAAAAAATAAAGGTTGGATTATAATTTAGTTTAATCAAATTTCATTAGAAAAAAAGCATATTCAAAAATTAGTGAACATATTAATCAATGAGAATAATATGTTTGGAGGATCTATTATTAATGAATAAGAAACTAATAAATTATATGGGGCTATTTGGAATTATCAGTGTATTATTTTATATAGGAACATATGTAAATTTGTATTATGTTTCATCAATATTAAGTATAATGATGTGTTGTGTATTTTTTCAAAAGAAATTGAACAAATATATAACAAGAGGTATAAATATTTATGCAGTGATGAGTTGGATATCATGCATAGGATATACCTTTTTCCCTTATTGCTCAGATACTAAAGCTGGATCTTTAGAGGAAGCAATAAATCTTTTGGTTACTTTATTGTCAATTGTTTTAACTGTGATTTCATTTAATTATATTATTGTGGGAGGCTTTAAACAAAAAAGATATAGAATATTAGGCGTATTAGCAGCAATATGCTTAGGAGTAATGTTTATCGGCACTATAGGAACTAATTTTGCTAATGGGTATTTTAATATTTTTGAAAATTTATGTATTTATGCTGTTATTATATTTAATGCTATTTTAGGTATATACTTATTTTTGTATAAGGAAGTGAAGAACGTGAGATATGTAATTGTTTCTGTTGTAAAAGGAGAGGCAGGCGAATTTAACAATAATCTTAGAAGAGAAGTTTTTGATAAGTTTAAAGCTAAATCTTCTCGTCTTCCTGCACATTTTACTATTAAAGCACCTTTTGAATATGATGGGAATATTGACGATTTAGATAGATGTTTACAAGAATTTTGTCAAGAAGAAAAAGCAGAGCCATATAAAATTACCGGATTTAATCATTTTGATGATAGAGTTATTTTTATGGATGTGCATATGTCAAAAGAAGCAAAGGAACTTCATGATAGATTGATTGATAAGTTAAGTACACTACCATATATCAAATTTAATAGAAAAGATGGTAAGGGTAAGATATTTCATGTAACAGTAACATCTAAAAAAATTCAACCTATATTTAATGATATTTGGGATTATGTTAGTAAAAAGAAGTGTGATTATAATTGCTCTTTTGATAATATAAGAATTTATACTTGGGAAGATTCCTCTTGGAAACTTTACAATGAATACAATCTAAAGGATTAAATGGTAGAAATTACTTATAAAAAAGAGAAATAACGATATAATATAAAATTTTGACATAAAATCAGCAAATTCAAATAAAAATGAGAGTGGCAAAAAATAGAAAAAGAAAATAAAATAAGATAAATAATAAAATCTGTGATAAGAATTAGTAGATAAGAGAATTTAGTTTCCAGAGAATTTGACATAGGTGCGAGTCAAGTACTGTAGCTTTTATTGAATGGATCTTTGAGATGACACTTGGAAATTTTTAAAGTATAAGTGTACGGGAAGTCTACCGTTAAAAAGACAGGGTATCGATTAATTTCTGTACCTGATAGAGATATGTAGCAAATAGGTGGCATAACGAAAGTTTTAAGCATTTCGTCCTAAGTTTTAGGGTGAAATGTTTTTTTGTTTAGTTATTGTTTTTTTACATTATATGCTATATGAATTTGGGTGGCACCACGGTCACTTCGTCCCAAGAATTTGGGATGAAGTGGCCTTTTTTAGTTAAGGGGGCGATATTTTGATTAGTACAACAAAGAAAAAGTTCGAAGAAGAAAAAAATATGAAAAAGGCATTTTCATTCATAAGTGAGTTTAGAGGAGATGAAATAACTCCTATAGTACTTTTTAATGGTCTTAAGGGTAAAAGAAACTTAAATTTAATAATAAAGATGATTTAGATATTCCAACAATAAGATTTAACTTTTATGACAGATATTTATGCTATGACCATTTTACTAATAAAGTTTATGTAGTAGATACCATATTTAAGGATGATACAAGAAGCTTTGATGAAATAGAAAAGGAGCAAGAAGATTATTTAAGAAAAATCTTAAGTTCATATATTCCTGTTCAAAGAAATAGGCCACTTAAAAAGGAGATAGCTTTAGCTTATTCAACGAGCAGAGAAGACCATAAAAAGAGAATAGAAAAAGTGAAGGAATATATAAAAAGTGGTGATATATTTCAAGCAGTTGTATCAAGAAGAATGTATTGCAATACCAGTAAGGAACCACTTGAAATTTATAGAGCATTAAGAGAAAGTAATCCATCTCCATATATGTTTTTGATCGATTATGATGACTATCAGATTATAGGATCCTCACCAGAAAGCTTAGTAACTGTAAGAGGAAATATAGTTTCAACTAATCCTATAGCAGGAAGTAGAAAAAGAGGCAAAACAGATGAAGAGGATTCATTACTGGAGAAAGAACTTTTAGAAGATGAGAAGGAAAGAGCAGAGCATGTAATGCTTGTGGATTTAGGAAGAAATGATATAGGTAAAATAAGTGAAATAGGGACTGTAGAAGTTAAAGACTTTATGAAAGTTCAAAAATTTTCTCATATTATGCACATTACTACTACTATCACAGGAAGGCTTAGAGGAGATAAAAGCTGTTTTGATGCATTAGCATCCTGTTTGCCAGCTGGTACTTTATCAGGAGCACCTAAAATAAGAGCTATGGAAATTATAGAGGAACTTGA
>JAQXTC010000131.1 GCA_029219285.1 Clostridiaceae bacterium | reverse complement strand
TAATTCATTTTCTGAAATATTTTCTTTATTTTCACTTATAATATCTACTACTTGACCGCCAATCATTCCTTCAGCTCCAGCAGCTTCTGCAATTACCTTAGAAGCTTTTAATGCATTTTCTCCCTTTTCTAAAGAATAATTCATTAAAATAATCATAGCTTCATTTAATAACGCATCTCCTGCTAAAGTTGCTATAGCTGCTCCATAAACTTTATGATTGGTAGGTTTACCTCTTCTTAAATCATCATTATCCATAGCTGGTAAATCATCATGAATTAACGAATATGTGTGTATCATTTCAATTGAAGCTGCCATAGGTATAACATTTTTATAATCTTCTTTGAATAATAAATATGATAAAAGTAATAATATAGGTCTAAGTCTCTTACCTCCAATATTTATACTATAGCTTGAAGCTTCATATATAAGCTTATTGTAGCTTCCTTTATTTTTAAAGTAATCTTGAAGATACTCTTCTATTTCACTTTTTAATTTAATAATCTTCATTTTCCTTATCTAACTCCACTTCTTTTTCTCCACTTATCATTGTAATCTTACCTTCTAAAGTGTTAAGCGTTTTATATAATTTGTTTACAAGCTTTACTCCATCTTCATAAGCCTTCATTGACTCATCAAGATTTAGCTCATCCTCTTCAAGACCATTTAAAATATCTTGAAGCTTTCCTAACATTTCTTCATAGCTTTCTTTCTTAGCCATAATGCCTCCTAAAATTTATAATGGATTAAATTTTCCCTTAATACTTCCGTCACTTAAAGTTATTTTAATTTCTTTATTTTCTTTTAAATTATCAATTGATTTTATAATTGTATTGCTATCTTCTATTATAGCATATCCTCTATTTAATAAGTTAGCAGGATTATGTGCAAGTAAAAGGTTGTTAAGTCCTGCTAATCTTTCTTTTTCAATTCTAATTTTATTTATCATTGTATTATTCAATGAATCCTTTAATTTATCTACAACTAAATATGAATTGACAATTTTATTCAAAGGTGAATTAAGCTTTAAAACTCTTTCTAGGGATTTTAAATTTTCTTTTTCTCTTTTTAGCCTATTCTCAATGTATTTGTTTAGAAAGGTTTCTGCTCCCCTCAACTCATCATAGAATTCCTTTTCAAGTGGTACCGCAATTTCTGCTCCTTGTGATGGTGTTGCAGCTCTTAAGTCAGCTACAAAGTCTGAAATAGTAAAGTCTACTTCATGACCTACCGCCGATATTATTGGAATCTCTGATTTATATATTTCCATAGCAAGGGCTTCCTCATTAAAGTTCCAAAGTTCCTCTAATGATCCTCCACCTCTACCAACAATGATACAGTCAACATTTTGCTTATTGTTAAAATATTTTATCCCATTAATTACTTCTAAGTATCCACCTTCACCTTGAACCTTAGCAGGATAAAGTACAATATCTACAAGACTATTTCTTCTTCTTGAAACGTTTATAATATCTCTAATAGCTGCTCCAGTAGGTGAAGTTACAACTCCAACTCTCTTTGGCATTCTCGGAATGGGCTTTTTATGTTCTTCATCAAAATATCCAAGAGATCCAAGTTTACTCTTAAGTTTTTCAAACTTAACATAAAGATCTCCTATGCCTTCTTTTTCTATTTCCTCACAATATAGCTGAAAAGAGCCATTTGCTGTATAAACAGATGCTCTTCCCTTTATAATAACTCCCATACCATCTTCTAATTTAAAGTTTAACTGTTCTGCTTTACTTCTGAACATAACACAATTAACCTTACCAGCTGCATCTTTTAAAGAAAAATAAATATGCCCACTAGTATGATATTTTAAATTAGAAATCTCCCCTTTTACAGAGAGATTGTTTAGTATAAAATCATTATCAACTATTCTTTTTAAATAATTATTTACTTCACTAACAGATAATGTCTTAATCTTCATTGTTTTCAAGCGCCTCACAAGCATTTTTTATTAAAAGCGTTGTAGTTAAAGCTCCTACTCCACCTGGTACTGGAGTTATATATGATGCTTTAGCTTCAACTTTTTCAAAATCCACATCTCCAGTAATTTTGCCATCAACAGATGATGTACCAACATCTATAACTATTGCACCATCTTTTATAAAACTTTCATTTATAAACTTAGGTTTTCCCATAGCTACTACAAGAATATCTGCTCTTTTACAAACATCTTTAAGATTTTTAGTTCTTGAGTGACATATAGTAACTGTAGCATTCTCATTTAGTAAAAGCTGTGCTACAGGCTTTCCAACTATATTACTTCTTCCTATAACAACAACTTCTTTACCTTCTAATTCAATATTTAAAGTTTTTAAAAGTGTTACTACAGAATTTGGAGTGCATGGAATAAATCCTTTTTGTCCCATATAAAGTCTTCCTTGAGATATAAGGCTCAAGCAATCTATATCTTTATCTGGAGAAATTGAATTTATTACTTTTTGTTCATCAATTGTTTTTGGCATAGGGACTTGTAACATAATTCCTGTTACTTCCCTATCCATATTTAGACCATTTATAATTTCAATTAATTCTTCTTCTTTTATACTCTCATCAAGGATAATCTTTTGGAATAATACACCTAGGGATGTTGCAACTTTCTCCTGGGCATTCATATAGTAAATTGAACCACCATCATTACCTACTAATATAGATGCAATCTTAGGTAGTTGTTTTCCTGATTTTTTTCTCTCTTCAACAAAATTCTTTATTTTTTCTTTTATTTCTAATGCAATTTCTTTTCCGTTAATAATTTGCCCCATTAACATTTCCCCCTAAATATAGTTATTTTAAGCTTTAAGTATTTTATCTAATACACCGTTTATAAATGAAACACTCTTTTCATCTGAATACTTTTTAGCTAATTCTAAAGCTTCATTTACTGCAACCTTTCCTGGTACATCTTCAAAGTACTTCATTTCAAGTATTCCAAGTCTAAGTATAGTTAAGTTAATCTTAGCTACTCTTTCAATTTTCCAGTTTTGAAGATTTTCTTTAATAAGATTATCTAATGATTCTTTATTTTCAGTTATTCCTTCTAAAACTTTCTTTATGTATTCTATATCAAATTCTCTTTGATTTAAGTCGTCACTTTCAATAAACATTTCTAAAACTTCAGCTGGTGTTTCCTTGCTAAGTTCCATTCCAAATGCTAATTCCATTGCTTTTTCTCTTGATCTTTTTCTACTCATGTTTTCCTCCAATAATAAAAGTTAAGAATTAAGAATTAAGAGGTTAAGGAAAACTCTTTCAGAGTTTTCAAAATATAAATGGATTAAATTGAATTCCTTCTTTATCTCCACTCTTAAAAATATACTTACTTATCTCTATTCTCTTTTCTTTAAATATAAATTATTCTAATTAAAAATTTCACCATGTTATTAAATTACATTTTATCTCTATTAATAGTATAGACCGTAAATTAATTAATAAACAACTTTTATTATTTTATCACAAGCAATAAAACAGTTCCACTATTAAAATTAAGAATTAATAACTAAAAACTAAGAATTATTTAAAACTCTTTTCAACTTTTAAAAAAGAGTTAGTCATCTATTAACTAACTCTTAATTCAACATCCTCTTTATATAGTTTCTTTGATTTTACTAAAATCACAAATATCCCTATAAGTAGAACGCCTTTAATAACACTTGATAGACTTATACTCCACCAGATACCATTTAACCCTAGTAATGTAGCACTGCTTAAAACCATAGCCATTGGTATTCTTGCTCCAGTAAAAATAATACTAATTGAAGAAGGTATATATGTTCTTCCTATTCCTTTAAATATAGCTGTTGTTGTTATTTCTATACACATAAATAATTGAGAATAACCTAATATAGTTAAATAATCTCTACCCTTTTCTATAGCATCACTTTCATTGATAAATAGCTTAAATAAAGGTTCATTAAAAAGTACTAAAGCTAAGGTAGTAATTATTCCCCACATTATTGCTGTTATAATCATAGCTTTACATCCCTTATGTATTCTATCAAACTTTTTAGCACCATAATTTTGTCCAACAAAAGTTGATAAAGATGTTGCAAATCCATCTGCTGTCATCCATGAAATTGCTTCTATCTGTGAACCAACCTTTTGAACTGCAATAGCTACAGATCCAAAGGATGCTACTATAACTCCTATTATCATTGAAAATACAGTGAATAATCCACTTTGAAGTGCAATAGGAAAGCCTATCTTTAATATAGATTTTACAAATTCAAAATTAATATTTCTAAAATACTTATTTTTAAAGTATTCATTTTTATTCTTTACTATCATTATTATAAATACAACAGTTACAACAGCTTCTGCTATAATAGTAGCAAGAGCTGCTCCTACAACTCCTAAAGGTTTAATAAAACCAAATCCAAAAATAAGAACTGGATCTAAGATTATATTTACTACAAGACCAATTGTATTTATTAAAAATGGTGATTTACTATTTCCCAGTCCATTATATATAGAAGTTAATAATGGATTTATGAAATAGAATATCATTCCAAGTCCAACAATAATTAAATATTGCCTAGACATATTATAAACTTCTATCTCTCCCAACTTAAAGATATCAATAAGTTGTTTATTAAATGTCACCGTAATTATTGTATAAATTAATGCTAATGTTATATTTAATTCGATAGCTGCTTTTATAAATGATTTTGCTTTTTCTTTATTATTCTGTCCAACACTTTGTGCTACCTTTACTTCTCCACCAACTTTTGAAAGCATAACAAAAGCAGTAGCCAGCCATGGATAAAATGCTGCTGTTCCTACAGCTGCAACAGCCTTACTTCCATCTTTTCCAACCCACATCATATCAATCATATTATAAGCCATCTGAATAAAAGCCGTCCCCATAATAGGTAGCGCTAGTTTAATTAATTTACTATTTATTTTACCATTTGTTAAGTCAATACTGTTAGGCATGTTTCTTCTCCTTGTTTCTTTAATTTTTTCATCAATTCTAGCTAAAGTTGAAAATTAATCACGTCTCCTATAATTCCATTTTTGTTAAATCCATTTTTATCAACGCTTATTTCCTTATACCCTAATTTCCTAAGTATCTTCTCACTAGCCACATTACCTTTAACTACACCTGCCAAGAATATTCCTTTTTTATGTTGACTTGTCATAAAGTCGCTCAAAGCCTTTGCCGTCTCATAACCATATCCTTGTCCCCAATATTCTTTAGCTATTTGATAAAAGAAACCACATTTAAAATTCTCATTATCTATAACAGGAAAACCTGCAAGACCAATTAATTTATTATGTAAAAGCACAGCAAATTTACAAGGTCCAGCATTATCTTTCCCATTATTTATCCATGTAGTTAATTTTCTAACACACTCTTCTTTAGATTTTAGAAGATCATTATTAGTATATTTAATAACATCATAATCTCCCCATATTTTCATAAGCTCCTCTGCATGACGTAACTCAAGAGGAATCAGTTCTAATCGTTTAGTTTTAATCATTTTCTCACCCACTTTTCACCTTAAAAAATGGAGAAACCCTAACAATTAGGTTTCTCCATTTTTGCGTTATATATCGATAAATAACCTTTATTATTTATTCTCTTCTTGTTCTTCTTTTTTTTGCATGTAAATATTTTGAACAGTAACATTTACAGCTTCTACAGCTAAACCTGTCATAGCTTCTACAGTTTTCTTGACATTTTCTTGAACATCTGCTACAACATCCATAATCTTAATACCATATTCAACTGTTAAATCTATTTCTATAGTTGCTCTATTTTCTTCTAGAGTAACCTTAACAGCTTTACCTGAAGACTTTTTATTCTTGCTAAAGATTTGTGTTATATTATTAGATACTCCATGAACAAATCCCATAACTCCTGGAATTTCTTCTGCAGCAATTCCTGCTATAACGCTTACAACTTCATCAGAGATTTTAACTATCCCTACATTTTCTTCAATACCTTCTTGCATTCTTCTTTTCGCCTCCTAAGTTTTGTAATCTCAAAACTAATATCTTATGCTAATTATACCAAATTCAATTTTATATTACAATGGATTTATTTCTTTATCTCTATAGTCACATCTTTTATGCTTGCTACATCCTGCACAATTTCTTGAATTTCAGCACTATCTTTTTCTGTTAGATGATTATCAGATTGAATAATAATACTTGCTTTCTTTTCATCCCCAGAAATTTCACATAATGCATCATTATAACCTTTATTTTTGATATTTAATTCAATTGTTTTTTGCTTATCTTGTTTCATAGTAAGCTTTTGTAACTCAGTATTTGCACTTGCTTTTTGCTCATTTGATGTATTTGAATTATCAACTATTGCTTTTAGGCTTTGAACTGTAGCTGCATCCTTCTGTTCTCTTTCACTTCTAGATTGATAGAAGAAATCTTGGCTACTTATTGTTTGAGTATCCCCTTCACTAGCCTGATTTTCATCTGCTCCATTACTTGTTTGTGTTTCTTCATTTGCTGACAACATTGTACTTAAGTCACTTGGATCATTAAGCCCTCCATTATTAAGTTTAGTTGCTAGTAATGCCACACACACAATAAGGGCTAATAGTGTACATATTATTCCTAATTGTTTCTTTGTCATCCTTTCTATCCTCCCATTCTCTATCTATTGAATTATATGCTTTTACTTCATTGGATATACATTTACTTTATTTGCAGTAATGTTATATAATCCTGTTACTGCTTTTTCTATATCTGCTTTAGTCTTACTATTTTTTGCTCCCTCTGCTACCACCAAAACTCCAGTAACCTTTGGCTTATAAGTTTGTAATATAACAGGTTCCTTACCATTTTGTGTATCTTGTGTCATAACAACTGTTGAACCATCATTTTTTTGATTACTTACTCTTTTACCTCCTGAACTATCAGTTTCTTCAGTAGTTGTAGTCTGATTTGTTGTATCATAAGCTGGTACTTTTACTTCTCCAGCTTCATAAGATATGCTTACATCAACCTCTCCTACACCCTCTATCTTCTTAAGTATACTTATAAGATTTTTCTTTTGCTCAGTTTCATATTCTTCTGTTGTTTTTTCACTAGCCTTGGCAGTTTCATCATCAATATTAACATTATTTCTATTATTGTTGTTGCTAGAAGTTTGTGAAGAAGCCATACTACTTGATAAAAATTTTGGAGCAAATATATTTACAGCTATAAGTAAAAATACCAAAACAAGCAATACACTTAATAAAGTACTTACCTTTTTATCTGCTAGTAACTTTTTTAATTCTTTTATGAATTTATCTTTATCCATACCATCCCTCCTTTTATTCGTAATATACCTGTATCTTCTCTTCTTGTACCTTTAAATTTTCTACCAAAAAACTTTTTATTTCTTTTAATGTTTTATCATCTTCTTTTGGTTTTTCATCGCCTATTTGAACTTTCCCAACTTTTTTAACTCCTTTGTTTGATACTGCTACCATTAAGGTTTTAACATCAAAATCTCCAGTTGAAAAGTTCATTGTGCAGTCTATTTTAGATTTAAAATCATAATCCTTGTATTTCTCCTCTAGAAGTTTAACACAACTTTTATTAAAGTTATCTTTGAATTGCTCTTCTTGTATACTTTTATTTCCTTCTGTATCCTTAGTATTTTCCTTTGTATTGCTTGATGCTGACACTTCATTACTATATTTATCAATAAGGTTGCTTATTATTACTTCACCATTAGTAAAAAAATTCACTATAGGATTTAGCAACACTGAAATAAGTATAAGCCCAAGAACAAACTTTAAATATTTTTTCATGCTATTATCTGGACCTATAAGTTCTATCGCTGTCATAAATATTAGAGTAGTAACAAGAGTAATAACAAAAGCATTTATTTTGTCCATTCTTTATCACCCTCCTACTATAAATTTTCCTGCTGAAGCCATTATTGCAATAAGTACAAAGAACATCAGACTTACACTCAAAACACAAGATAGAAGCATAACAAGTGCATCTCCTGTGGATGCTATTACGCTTGTTATCCTCTTTTCACTTATAGGCTCAATAAGTGCTGCCGATAATTTATAAATAAAAATCATAAGTACAAGCTTTATGATTGGATATAGAATTAAAAGAATTATTACCATTAGCCCTATTCCGCTTATAGCATTTTTTATAATTAATGAATATCCTGCTACCGAAGCTATAGCATCAGAAAAGGCTTTTCCAACTATTGGAACAAAATTATCTATTGCAAACTTTGTTGTTTTTAGAGTCACTGCATCTATTGTTGATGAAGTGATACCCCTAATTGTTAAAAGAGCAATAAAGGATGTTATTATTAATCCCTGAATCCATACGGTTATCTTTTTTACTAGTTTACATAGATTATCTATTTTATGCTCTTCTGAAAGATTATTAACAAATTCAAGTACAAAACCAATTAAAATCAATGGTATTATGATGGTTGTATATATTTTAGGAATTAATACAACAGCTGACATTACTATAGGATCAATAGTTGCTGCCTCAGTAATTCCCCCTGCAAGGCCAATCATGGTAACAAGTATAGGAAGTATAGCTCCCATAAAATCTGATATACCATAAATTACATCCTTAGCTACGGATATTGATATCAGAAAACTTTTAGATAAAATCATAATTAATATTGCATAGCATGCATAAAATGCCACTTGAGAAATTGATTTATTTGCAAATGCATCCTGTAAATTTTTGAGCAATGCACATATTATTGATATGGCAATTATTGACATAGCAAGTTTTAGAACGCCAGAAACTTCTTTAAAGAACAAACTAACAATTGCCTTTCCTAGCTTGTCTATTGATATGTTACCTTTGCCATTTTCCATATAACTTTTTATATACTCAACTGGATCTAATTCATTCATAAGTTCTACATCTGTCTTCTTTTTATCAATATAGTCGTATAACTTTTCTAAATCACCAGATACAGTTCCATTTATTTTATTCTTTTCGTCTTCACTTAATATTGAATTTTCTGTCTCATTATTTGAACTATCATCTGCCGCATATATCTTAGAAGGTATAAACATTAACAGAATCAGGTTTATCACTATTAAAATCATTAGCTTTTTACTTTTTTTCATAATATACCTCTATAATATTTTCAATATAGAATCTAAAACTGCCATAAGCACTGGTATTGCAAGAACAAGAATGAATAACTTTCCTGCAAACTCAACCTTTGTTCCTAAACTTCCTGCTCCTGCATCCTTACATATTTCACTAGTAAATGACGCAAGATAAGCTATAGCTAATATTTTTAGTATTATTCCGAAATAGACCATATCAATGCCTGCTTTTTGAGACATGGTCTTCAAAAATGTTATTATCTGTGTTAATTGAGCAATGCAGAAAATTAAAATTAATACACCTGCTCCAAGAAGAATAAACATTGCTACATTTGATTTATTATCTTTTAATATCAAAAATAGAAATAATGCCACCAGGGCAAAGGCCACCACCTTAAAAATCAACATATCTTTTTCTCCTAAAACACAAACATTGTCTTTACGGAATTAAACAAATCAGATATTAACGAAATAAGCATAATAAGTATAATGACTACACCTGCTATATTCGTAATTACAGCTATGTCATCCTTTCCAGCACTTTTTAGCACTTTATCTAGAATAACAAGTACAATTCCTGCTCCGCCAATTTTAAAAAGTATACTTATATCCAGCATAATGTTCCTCCTAATTTATAATATAAATATAGAAATCATTGCCCCAACACATAATCCAAGGCTTCTATATAATTTCACATTTTTTTTTGAATTTTCACTAGCTTCTTCAATATTTACTTTTAAATTTTCTAGCACAAGATTGAAAATTTTATCTTGTCCATAAACCCCTGATTCTCCTAATGACTTAACAAAGTCTTCTAGAATACTCTTGTCCTCTTTTTCTAAGTAAAATTCATCTTCATAGTCTCTATAAACTTTCTTAAAACTTGAATATACATCGCCTTCACTACCTTCTTTAAGGCTTTCTGATACTTTTAATAAAAAATCAGCTAAAGGTTCATTGGCCTTAATTGCAATATCTTCTATAGCTATAGGAAGAGCAGCATTCATATACACTACTTCATTTTGTAACAATATTAATGATTTATTTATTTCCTTCAGATGTGTAACTCTCTTTCTAAAACTATCTCCATAGATATATCCTATGGTTACTGAAAGGGTAAATATAACTATTATTAATATTACTTTAAGCATATTTTCTCTCCTTTTTCACTTAGGGAATAAACATTTTCTACTGTTCCCGTTCCTTTGCTATTTCCTAGGATTATAACCCTTTGTAAAATATTATTGTTAAGTAGATTTTTTAAAACACTTCTATTATATAAATCCTCAATACTTCTACCATGGAGAGTAACTATTATGTTTACTCCTGAATTAAATGCCATTTCTAAAGCTTCAATTTCTTTAAATGTCCCAACTTCATCACAAATGAGCACATCTGGAGAAAGAGATCTAATTGCCATAATCATACCTTCACTTTTTAAACAATTATCAAGAATATCACTTCGTATTCCCACATTCATCTGAGGTATTCCCATATATGAACCAGCTATTTCACTTCTTTCATCTATTATAGATATCTTCTTTTGTACTTTATCTGAAAGTACCCTTGCTATATCTCTAAGTATTGTAGTCTTTCCACATTTAGGGGGAGAAATTATCATTGTGTTATATATATTTGTATCATCAACTATATACTTCATTACTTTTTGAGAACATCCAATTATTTCTCTGCATATTCTTATG
Organism: Clostridiaceae bacterium; assembly: GCA_029219285.1. Taxonomy (GTDB): domain Bacteria; phylum Bacillota; class Clostridia; order Clostridiales; family Clostridiaceae; genus Clostridium. Next base: position 70,174 of record JAQXTC010000131.1, on the reverse strand, counting down.
TTTAATGATGTTATATTTTTTATGGTTTTTACTTTTCCATCTTCCATAACACATTCTCCAGCAAGACCAACTCTATGACCTCCTCGAATTGTTATGAAGCCTTGTCTTATATCTTCCTCATAGGCATAAAGCGAATAATTAGATATTCTCTGCATAATATACTTCAAATCATCTCTATCTGCTGTATAATCTATTATTTGTTCTCCTGAAGAAGTAATTATAATAACTGGCTTTTCAGTCTTAATTCTTATTTCTTGTAATTCTTTATCCTTTAATATTTTTTCTAATTTAAATTGCAGTGGTTTGGGAAATATTTTTTCGAAGTTCTCCTGCATTACCTCACCACCTTTTTCTCATTTCCCTTTATTAAATTTTTATTTCTTAATCACCAAAATTATTACATTTACTTGTAATAAAATTATGTAAAACTTCTAAAGTAGAAGCTGAACTGATTCAAAACTAGTGATAAAAACTCATTTTAGAGTTTTGAATGTTTTATTTATAATAGAAGAAAAGACTGTGAGCTAAATTTTTATTCATTTAGCTCACAGTCTTCTTTAAATTTAATCATAATATGTTATTTTTCAGTTACTCCTGATTCTAAAATAGAAAAAGTTTTATCATCACAATTTATTTCCGCCATAGCTCCATAGGGAATTGTTATTATTGATGATGTATGTCCAAAATTCATATCATATATAATCGGCATATCTTTTAAGCCTTCCTCTTCTTTTAATATACCCAATGCAGCATAATTTCTTAACCAATAGCCTAAATTTGCCGAAGGTATTTTATCTTCAGATGTTTCAAAAAATAGTATAGAATCCTTAAATTTCTCTTTATCTGGCCATATTTCAGTACCCTTTGCCATCTCGAGTACATCCATACAGCCTCCTATTAATCTGCCTTGAATCTTTCCTTCACCTTGCAAAAATTCATATCCACCAATACATGAAAAAATACCCTTTATTGATGGATCTTTAAAGGCATTCATTAAATCCTTAGCTCTTTCCTCTGGATGATTATAGATAAATTCACTACCTTTTAAGGTGTTCTCCATTTCTATTACCGTTAATTATACCTATTTGATGATCACTGTCAAATTAAGTAATCCATCTTATCTAATTCCAAATACTGGTTGATTCAAATCTCGACTATAAATTCCAAGTGCCCCCACTAGGGATAAAATATTTGTTACTACTCCATTAACATTTGCTAATGCAATAATCTCATTCGGTTCTAAAGAATAATCATAATTTACTAATCCCTTACCTCTTCTTTCTACTAAATAACCATATTTAGTAAAAGCAATATTTTGAAAAATAACTCTTCCCATAAGTGAAAATATAGCTGCACTTAACGCATATTCATCAGGATTCCCTACTTCAATTGGTTCATCTAAGTATTTATTAATAATTCCTTGAATTCCGCTAAGAGTTGCTTTATATGATGTTAAATCTGAACAGATAAATAAACTTAAGGCAAATCTCTGAACGGCTAACAACTGTAAATCTTCTCTTTGTTCTTTAGTTAACTTATTTAAAATTCGATTATCTATATCAAACATATACTCCAACACACTCGCAAAGTAATTTATTATAATATACGCTTATAACTAAAAAAATGAGAATTATTATTGAAATTAGAAATACAAAAAAGCAGACATAAATTTTATGTCTGCTTATAACTAAACTTACATTATTTCTTTATTACAATATGGACAAGAAATTTTTTCTCCTGAAGTTAATGCTGATGCTTCAATATAAATTGGCTTACCACATGATTTACAATTAACTTCTTTATATTCATCTTCCATTTGATCTAATTCCTCTAGAGAAACCTCTTCAAAAAGTTCATCTTGAAGACCTGAAATATCATCATTCATATCCTTGAAATTTTCAGCAAGTACAGCTTCATTAACTAGTATCTCTTGTACTTTATTTGATAATCCTTCTAACACCTTTGATATTTCATCAAATAGTTCTTTATAGTTTTGATCCTCTACCTTAGAAATATTTTTCTTAAAATCTTCTATTTCCTTCTTTATTTCCTTCATTAAAAGATTTCCTCCTATCCTACTTAGGAATACTAAAAAAATAAATAATTGTAAAAAAAATTGCTAAGTTCATAGAACTTAGCAACTTAAAACTATATTAAACTCTTTCCATGTATTCGCCAGTTCTTGTATCAACTCTGATTGTATCACCTTCATTAACGAACATTGGTACGTTAACAACTGCACCTGTTTCAACAGTAGCAGGCTTTAATGCGTTAGTTGCAGTATTACCCTTAACTCCTGGTTCACAATGAGTGATTAATAATTCTACGAAGTTTGGAGCTTCTACAGAGAAAGCTTCTCCTTTATAGAATTTAATAATTGCAAACATATTTTCTTTTAAGAATTTGATTGCTTCTTCAACTTTATCATAATTTAATGGAATTTGTTCAAAAGTTTCTTGATCCATGAAATAGTATAATTCACCATCTGAATATAAATATTGCATTTCTTTTCTTTCAATTACAGCTTCTTGGAACTTAGCTGATGGGTTGAAAGTAGTTTCAGTAACACTTCCTGAAATAACATTCTTTAACTTAGTTCTAACGAATGCAGCTCCCTTACCTGGTTTAACGTGTAAGAAATCTACAACAGTGTAAACTTGTCCTTCGTTCTCAAAAGTTGTACCTTTTCTTAAATCTCCTGCTGATATCATGATAATATCCCTCCAAAATGTATAAGTTTCATAATAATAACACCTCTGTTAAAAGTGCCACTTTATTTGTCAAATAACTATTAATCTATAACAATGCTATTTTATCAGAAGAAAACAATAAATGCAATTATTTATAAATAAGTTTCCCTAAAAATCACCTATTTTATCAATAATTTATTGTAATAGAACCAGTTAGTTCATCACCTTTTTCTTCAATTTTATAACTTTCAACATTATATTTTTTTAACAAATTAATCTTCTCATTATAATCTTTTATTTTCATTTTCACTTCCACAATGATATAATATCCATCTTCTACTTTATTAATACTTAAAATATTAATATTTTTACTGTTTAAATCTTCTATAATATCATCAAGTGACATTTTTGTATCTTCTTTAGCAACTTTTTCTTCTATATTATCAGGTTTAGTACCTCTATTAACAAAAGTGACCAATTCCAAAGCAATTAATATTATTAAAAATATAAGTATTACATATCTGCTTATCCTCTTATCTTTTAATAATTTCGATTTCATAGATTTCATCATTCCTATGTTCTATTTTTTCTACTGAGATATTTTTATCTTGCAAAAGTTTATCTAAGTCCTCTTTCTTTTCTATAGTAATTATTGCTTTCTCATTTGTATACTTACCTTGAAATCCTTTGTTTATTAACTTATCCCATTGATTTAAATCCTCAGTTCTATTAACATTTGTATGCGGTAATACTTCTTCATGATTATTTAAATTACTAATTGCAAAGGGAAAAATCAAAAGACATAGTACTGCTAAAATTGTTATACTTCTTCTATCTGAAATCTCATTCTTATATAACTTTTCATTAATAAACTCTGAAGGTATAAAGTTTTTATAAAAACTATACTTTAGCATTAATTAATCCTCCAATTTCAATATATGTAGCACCTTTTATACCAACTAAATCATTCATATTTTTATCAATATAAACTCTATCTCCAATAAGATTTATATTAATATCAGAAGAATTTACATATATCTTTTCATAAATTAAAATCCCATCCTCTATATTACATAAGTAAAATTTATCATTTAAACAAAAAATTAAAGTCCATTTCTTATCTTTAATCTTCTTATTTAACTTTCTTACTATATATATCTGTATTGGCTCAACTATAACTCTTTCTGCTCCCATTGATAACTTGGAAACAATATTAGCTTTAGTTATTCCATAGAAGAATACATATCTTTTCTTAATTTCATAATGAAACAAAAAATTATTATTAACACCAAAAAGATCTTTAATAACTTTTTCTATCCATTCTTTATTTACCTTTGTTTCTTTAATTATTTTTTTTATGTATATTCCCTCACCTAATATAAAAAATCTTCTTTTTTTGGGCATTTTAATTTTTGTAAAAAAATCAAATAAATCATATTTACCTTTCTTATAAACTACTGCTTTATCTTCAATATATAAATTTTCAAATCCCATATCTTCACCTTGTACTTATAGCATATTTTTTTTCTGGAATAATAAAAACTTTCCCCTCTTCATCCTCTTCGTACCTAACATTAAAATCATACCGTTTATCATAATCATCAAAACAGACAATTTTGAACCTATTATTATTTTTATCAAAACATATACTTATACTGTCATTTTCCATATAAATGGTTTCATTAGAATTAACTAATTTATTCAAATCTACATTATTTTTATGAATGATATAATTAATCTTACATAGTTTCAATTCCAAATCAGCATCAATATACTTATTCCTACTGTTAATATCAATATTATTTTGAAATTCATTATTATACACTATTTTACTTGATATTATTAGGATTAGTGATATTATTGCTAAGATACAAAGTAAATTAACTACAACATAACCTTTCTTCATATAAGCTTTCTATACACCTTTCCATCCTTTTGAATTGTTAGATATATTACATTTCCTTTTTGCTTTACGGAAAATGAATCTATATTCCTGGCAATTATAGTATTATTAATTACCTTTGCAAAATCATTACATTCAAAATATTTCAGATGCAGTTCTTTATTTTCTAATAGCAACTCTTTTCTTCGATTAAAGTTTCCATTCAATTCATACTCCATTACTAATTTATTATTAGCTACACCTATATGATTAACTTCTACATACTCAGCTTTATTATTTTCCTCACTATATTCTGATTTAGTAAAATAACTACAGTTTTTTTCAATAATTAAAAATAACTGCTCTATATCATTTGTATCCTTTTCTATCAATAACCTCTCATTGTATACTTTAAAATCAAGCATTAATACTTTAACTGCCAAAGACAATATAAGAACAGAGCAACCAATATATACAACAAGTTCTAAGAGTGTTGTTCCTTTTTTTCTACGCATATATAGTCCATCCATTTCCCTTTTACTACTTTTCTGGTCTTAATCATATCTTTATACTTAATTTCAAAATTTAATATGAAGTAATCTTCTTTTTCTATATCAATATCATTTTCACACAAAGTTATCTTGATGTATTCATCATCTTTATATGTTTTCTGAAAAGAATTTAAATCTGAATTATCCATAACACTCTCCATAAACCTATCATCATATTTTAAAGTAACAGCTTTATTTTTAATAAAATTTTTCACCTCTTCAAAACTATAATTATACTTAATTTCCTCTGAAAGAGCATACATAGATTCATTCATGAGAATACTAGAATTCCTCTTTTCTTCAGCATAGATAAGCTTCTTTAAAAATTGCAACGATACAATTATGCATATTATTAAAATAAATATACCTATTGAACATTCAACTAATATTGACCCACTTGCCCTCTCTCTTTTCTTTAAAAGATGTATTATTACCACCTACCCCTAATGTAATCTCTCTTTCTTTATTATTACTACCCCTAAAACATATAGTTGTAGGTTTAATATATCCTTCCTCATTTATATCAATAATTTTGATATTTGACTTTTCTTTGAAATCTTTTGTATATACTTGTACTTCTGACTTTAATGAAGCTTCTTTTATTTTCTTATTATCAATAGAAAAAATAAGCTTAACATTTTCATCCTCTCTTTTTATTAGAATAGTACTTTTTTTATTACAACTATAACTATACTTTCTCCCATAACATATAAAATCCATTATCTCATAATAAAATTCATCTTCTTCGATTTCATTTGATATTTTATCAAATGACCTTAATCCCATAGCTCCCATAAGTAAAATAATACTAATAATTCCCATACAAACAGTTACTTCAATAAGCGTAAATCCACTTTTCATACTCCAACTCCAGAATACATAGAGTTTATTATTGGAACTATTAAAACATAAATAAATATAAATACAATAACTGACATGAAAGCAATAAATATTGGTGTTACCAATGCAGTAAGTTTTTTTATCTTATCTTGCAGTCTTTTTTGCAGTCTATTCTCAAGACTTACTAAAGATTTAGTCAAATCTCCACTATTTTCTCCTATAGAGATTAAAGATAAACTATATTTAGATAGAAATTTATTTTCTATTAGGCTACTACTTAAATCCATGCCTCTCAGTATATTCTGATTTAATATCAGTAGTTCTTTATTTATTAAATTATGAGAATTTGAATTCATACTAAGATCAAGTCCCTTAATTAAAGGAATGCTACTTTCCATTATTATTGATAAAATAAGTATAAATATGTACTCATAGTACTCTCTTATAACTCTAATACTTAACATTAATTTACTATTTTCCATATTCATTAACTTTTTAAGATATTTGAAAATTAATATTATAGCAGTAATCCAAGAAACTAATGCAATTAAGGAAATAAATTTATTGTTAACTATCCATTTACTTATTGCATAAAATGTCTCTAATACTGGTGATATTGTTTTATTAATTGATTTAATAGTTTCATACATACTAGGAATTACTATAAAAAAAATAATTAAAAATACAATAAACATTGAAATACAAATAAATATTGGGTAAAATAATGCATTACTTATTTCCTTTCTCATTCCATATCTTATTGTATAATACTTATGTAATGACTCTAATATCTTTGATAATTCTCCAGTATTTTCCCCAATAGCAATAATACCCACAAAAAACTTTGGATATAACTTAGGAAAAATAGAGAAAGCTTCTGACAATGAAAATCCTTGAAGTATCTTATTTCTAATTATTTTCATACTTTGCTTATACTTATTGGATAGATGTATTTCAGACATTATCTCAAAAGCATTGCTAAATTGTATTCCATCTTCATAAAGATTACCTAAGCTTTCTGAAATAATCATTAAATTCTCATATTTTTCATTCATCCAATTCTTCTCCTAGCACAAAATTAGAATATTCTTCAAAATCAATTTCACCTTTTAAAAGTAGTGAATCAATCATTTCTTTCATCTGTTTATTTTGAAATTGTTCTCCGCAAAAAGATTTTGAAACTATATTATTTCTTATTTCTTTTGATATATATACAACTGATGAAACAAGCTTTCTCCCTACATATCCTATACCATTGCATGAAGGACACCCACATTTTTCATAAATCTTAATATCGGTCCCATTAAATTTTATTACCCCTTTTTCTATCTTACATTTATTACAAAGAACTTTAACAAGTCTTTGACATACAATTCCAACAAGTGATGATCTAATTAAATATCCACTTACACCCATCTCTTCAAGCCTAACGAATACTTCTTCTGGTGACTTTGTATGAATGGTCGAATATACTTTATGCCCTGTTATTGCAGCTCTCACTGACATTTTTGCTGTAGCTTCATCTCTAATTTCGCCTATCATTACAACATCGGGGTCTTGCCTTAACACATGCCTTAACCCTTTAGCAAAGGTAATCCCTACTTTTTCATTTATATTAATTTGGTTTACACCATCTAAGACCACCTCAATTGGATCTTCTAAGGTTGTTATATTAATATTGCCATTTTTTATTTTTTCTAAAACAGCATATAATGTAGTTGATTTTCCACTTCCTGTTGGCCCACATACCAAGACAAGTCCATTAGCTACCTTTATTATCTTATCTAAATCACTTTTTTGATTACTTGTAAAATTCATATTTTCTATATCATTAACAATTACTTCATCATATAAAATTCTAATTACTATTTTCTCTCCAAAGACAACTGGTATGGTAGATAATCTACAATTATACCTTTTTTCTCCACAAATCATACTAAGTTTTCCATCCTGAGGAAGCATTTTTTCAGCAATATCCATGTTAGAATTCACTTTAAGCCTTAACAATACCTTTGCGTATTCCTCTAAATTTAATTTTTTAACAACTACAAGTGCAGAATGTATTCTAAACCTAACAATTACATCATCTTTATTAGGTTCAAAATGAATATCTGAAGCTTTTAAACTAATAGCCTCATTAAAAATTACCTCTTCTAAATTTTCATATTCATAATCCAATACTGCGTTTGCTAATAGCTTTAATTGTTCTTCTGAAATATCAATAAACTGTATTGGACTCTTAAGCAAAAATTGTAAAAATTCTTCCCCTTCTCTAGTTAATTTACTTCTAGCTACATAAACAATATTATTCTTTAAATATAATGGGAGAACTCCATATTTATCAGATTGATTCTTGGTAATTTTTCTGGCAAATTTAATATTAATATTTTCAATAAGGATTCTTTTGTTCATCAACGAAGCCTCCTTTATATACATAATAATTGCCATTTATTTACTTTTTATTCTTGAAAAAATAAAAAAAATACCAGTAATTTTTTACTGATATTTTACAAAATCATAATCCACGGAATTCGACTCTACAACACTAACCGCACCATCATTTTGAATCTTATATATTTGTTCTTTATTGTCACTAGAATTTGCTCCTACAAAAAGAATATTACCTTCATCATCAATACTCAGACCCTTTTTTTCATTAATTGTTTTAGGAAAATCGTAAACCATTCTTTTTAGTTTATTATTTTCTAATTTATATATGGAAGTTATATTGTTAGTTGATTTACCTAAAAAGTAATACTTTGAGCCATCATAAACCACATCATAAGCATTATTTAGTTCCCCAGACAACACTTCTTTTTCATTTCCATCTTTACTAAGAAGCCTTACTATTTTTTTATTATCAATGGTTTCTTGTATACAAACAACACCACTTTCAACATTCTTAATAAAATGAATATACCCTCCCTCTAACTTATAAAATAACTTTTCTACTTTATCTTTAACATTGTATTGAAATATACCATTAACACCATCATTGCTAATACCATAATATACTATATTCTCTTCATCTAACCAATCCAAGAAAGTCCCTGAAATAAGTACATTTGATTCAAACTCAATAGGACTATTATTATCTAAATTGATTAAGTGAAGACCTAGACCTTCATTATTACTAAAATACGATACATATCTTCCTTTAGGTGATAGTTTTAAATTGCTAACATTACTTCCAATATCATTTAAATTATTAATTATTCCATCATAAAAGTATTGATATTGATCTTCTTTTTGTAAAACATAATTCCCACTATCTTCATCATATATTCTTATAATTTCTTCACTCTCTATTTTGCTATACTTGCCTTCTTGCAGATCATAATTTTCGTAATTTCCGTTATTTAATGCAATAATTGCACCCTTATTTAAGGTAACTCCTTGTATCTTTTCAACTTTACTCTCTCTACAAGACACTAAGAATAAAGAACAGAATACTACATTTAATATTATGTATTTCGCTCTTCTACTCATTATCACTTTTTTTACCTCTTAATATATTCTTATAAATACAATAATACTCTCTATCTTTTCCCATTACAATAAAAAAATAATCTGATTTTTTAAGTTTTAATTAAATCTTAACTTACTATTTAATTAATGCTATACTTAAAGGTAAGAAAGGATGAAAATTTATGGCTTTAGACGGAATTTTTTTAAATAGTTTACTTAATAATTTAAAACCAATATTACTTGAATCAAAAATAGATAAAATAAATCAACCTGAAAAAGATGAGATTGTTCTAACTATTAGAAAAGATAGAAAAAATCATAAATTGCTTATTTCATCTTCACCTAAATTTCCAAGAATTCACTTCACTGAAATTCAAAAGGAAAATCCTCTAAAAGCTCCAATGTTTTTAATGGTTCTAAGAAAATATCTAATTGGAGGCAAAATTTTAGAAATAACACAAAAGGCTGGAGATAGAATTGTAACTTTTAAAATAGAATCTTCTGATGAAATGGGCTTCAACAGTACTTATTCTTTAATTGTTGAAATAATGGGCAGACATTCAAATATAAGTCTTGTGCGAGATAGAGATAATAAAATAATGGAATGTATTAAACATATAACTCCAAACATAAATACTTTTAGAGTGTTATATCCTGGAACAGATTATGTTTATCCACCAGCTTCAAAAAAGCTTAACCCTTTTGAATTATCTAAAGAAACCTTCAATAATTACTTAAATTCTAATGAACTGGAATTTAATGAACTTTTCTTTTCAAAAATTTTAACTGGTGTATCAAAACCATTATCTAATGATATGTATTTAGAGGCATTACAAAATGGTGGTGACTTAAATAATAGAGATAAGTTATTCGAATTTATAACTAATTTCATAAATACCTCTGAAGATAATATTGATTTTAATATATATGTTACACAAGAAGGAATTTATAAAGACTTTTATTGCTTTAGTTTAGATGCATTTTTTAAAGATTACAAAAAAATTCATTTTGATAATGCCTCATCAATGCTTGATGATTTTTACAATATGAAAGATAAACAAGAAAGATTATCAAACAGATCTACAGATCTACAAAAACTTGTTCATACCAATATCGAAAGATGCTTAAAAAAAGAAAAAATCCTTAATGCTAATTTAGAAGAGGGTGCAAAAAAAGATATCTATAAAATAAAAGGCGATCTATTAACTTCTTATATTTATAACATTGAAAAAGGTGCATCTGAAGTATCTCTTCTTAACTTCTATAGTGAAGAAAATGAATATTTAACAATAGCTTTAGATCCTTATAAATCACCATCTGAAAACATTCAAAAATATTATAAGAAATATAATAAATTAAAGAAAGCTGAAGAATGGGCTATAGAACAACTAGAAAAGAATAATGATGAATTAACCTATCTTAATTCAGTTCTTACTAATATACATAATGTTGATTCTTATAATGAAATTGATCAAATAAAAGATGAGCTTATGGAAACAGGCTATATTAAATTTAGACCTAAGAAAAAAGGAACTAAAAAGATAAAAGATGAAAAACCTCTACATTTTAAGTCTTCAACCGGATTTGACATTTATGTAGGTAAAAATAATATTCAAAATGATTATTTAAGTTTAAAGTTTGCTCATAAGAATGATTTATGGTTTCATACAAAAGAAATTCCAGGTTCTCACGTAATCGTTAAAGGGATTGATATTGATGATCAAACATTATTTGAAGCATCTATTCTTGCTGCTTACTATAGTAAAGGAAAAAACAGTTCAAAAGTCGCTGTAGATTACACCGAAGTTAGGAACTTAAAAAAGCCAAATGGTGCAAAACCTGGCATGGTAATATATTATACTAATAAAACTCTATATGCAGACCCTGAAAAACTTGAAACACTTAACATTCAAAGGATGAATTAATATTAAAAATCCTGCACTCAAAAATGAGATTGCAGGCTTTTTATTTTAACTATTTCTTATTATTTCTTGAAGTACAGTATCTCCAAGGCCCTTAATTTTATCATTATCAAAATACTGATAATAATAGCACTTAAGTTTACCATTATAAAGCTTTCTATTCTTAGAACTCTTTCTGCCAAATGGTCTTTCAAATCCTTCAAAGGCAGTAATTGCATTAAACTCCCATTTTGGATATTCTTCCTTAAGCCTTCCAAAGATTTTGTATAATTTTTCTACTTCTTCCTTTTCTCCTAAACGTTCACCATAAGGAGGATTAGTTATAATAAATCCATACTTATTCCTATGAGAAAATTCTTTAAAATCTCTTTTATGAAATTCTATATATTCAGCCACTCCAGCCTTCTCCGCATTATCTTGTGCTGTCCTTAATACCCATGTATCTATATCATAACCAAAAAGTTTAATATCCTTATGTTTTTCAGATCTCTTTGCACCTTCTCTTACTTGATTAAAAACATAGGCTGGCATTGTTGGCCATTCTTCACAAGCAAAAGTCTTATTAACCCCTGGAGCTATATTTTGCATAATCATAGCTGCTTCAATAAGTATTGTACCTGAACCACAGAATGGATCTATAAGCACATAATCTTCTCTCCATCTTGACAAATATACAATAGCTGCTGCTAAAGTTTCTTTTAATGGAGCAGCACCAGAATTTTCTCTGTATCCTCTCTTATGTAACCCACTTCCTGAAGTATCTATAGTTAATGTAACCTTATCTTTCAAAATTGCTACTTCAATTCTGTATAATGGTCCATTTTCAGGAAACTTATCCATACCATAAGCTTCACTCATACTTGTAACTATAGCTTTTTTTACTATTGACTGACAATCAGGAACACTATGTAAAGTTGATTTTACTGATTTACCAACAACATGCATAACACCATTTTTAGGAATTATCCTACTCCAATTAACTTTCTTAGTTCCTTGAAATAACTCTTCAAAAGTTCTTGCCTCAAATTCTGCCATTTTAATAAGTACTCTATCAGCTGTTCTCAAATGAATATTAGCAATTGCTATATCCATTTCATCACCAGAAAAATGCACTTTACTAGTTTCTGTTTTAACATCATCATAACCTAACGCTCTTAATTCTTTAGCAGTTATACCCTCAAGTCCAAAAGTAGTAGTAGCTATTAAATCATAAATCATTTATAATTCTCCTTTTATTCTTCAAATATCTTTACAGAATCTTCACCGTCTATTTCTTCTATAGCAACTTCTATTATTTCATTTTTAGAAGTTGGTATATTCTTTCCTACATAATCTGCTCTTATAGGAAGTTCTTTATGACCTCTATCTATAAGTACAGCTAATTGAATAGCTTTAGGTCTAGCTACATCAATAATAGCATCCATAGCAGCTCTTACTGTTCTACAAGTAAATAATACATCATCAACTAAAACTATAATTTTATCTTGTATGTCTACGTCTATATTAATACTTGCAACTTCAGGTACTTTATCATCATGGGATAAATCATCTCTATAAAATGTAATATCAACATTTCCTACTGGAACTTCAACATCTTCAATTTGTTTAATATGCTTACCTATTCTTTCTGCAATAGGATATCCTCTTCTCTTAATTCCTAGCAAGACAATATCCTCTACCCCTTTATTTCTTTCAATTATCTCATGAGAAATTCTAATTAAACTTCTCTTTATAGCTTTTTCATCTAGTAGATTAGCTTTAAGTTTCATAAATTACCTCCTAAAGTGTTTCTTTTCTTAATTTGTTTAATAAATCCTCATAATAATCTGGAAGCTTCGATGTAAATTCCATATAGCTTTTTGTTGTTGGATGAATAAATCCTAATGTCTTAGCATGAAGCATTTGACCTTGAAGTTTATATTTTTGTTTCTTAAATCCATACACAGGATCTCCTACTAACGGATGTCCAAGTGACGCCATATGAACTCTTATTTGATGTGTTCGTCCTGTCTCTAAAACACATTTTATTAATGTGGTTGACTTAAATCTTTCAAGAACTTCATAATGGGTTACAGCTCTTCTGCCTCCTTCTACAATAGCAATTTTCAATCTATCTTTTTTGCTTCTAGCAAGAGGTTTATCTACAGTTCCCTTATCTGCTGTAATTCTTCCCTCAACTAAAGCAATATATTCTCTCTTCATTGAATGATTTCTAAGCTGCTTAGATAAAAAGTTATGTGAAGTATCATTTTTAGCCACCACTAATATTCCCGTGGTATCTTTATCTATTCTATGTACAATTCCAGGCCTTATTACCCCATTAATAGTTGATAAATCCTTACAATGGTATAATAGTGCATTAACAAGTGTTCCTGTATAATTTCCTGGTGCAGGATGTACAACCATACCTTGAGGTTTATTAACTACTATACAATCACTATCCTCATAAATTATATCTAATGGAATGTCTTCCGCCTCTACCTTAAGCTCTAAAGGTTCAGGCATATTTACCTTTATTTCGTCCAATGTTTTTAACTTATAATTACTTTTTATTTCTTTATCGTTAACTAATATATTACCTTTTTTTATTAGTCCTTGAAGGTATGATCTTGATTTTCCATCTATTATCTCAGATAAATATTTATCTACACGTGCACCTTCATAGTTTTCCTCTACAATAAAAACAGTTTCGTTCATGACTAATCCTTTCATCATCTTTATTACTTTAACATTATAATATAACACCTTTGAACTATCAATATTATGTATTTACACCATCCTAAGAATTATTACAATAAAAAGTCATGCTAAAAATCCGCATAAATAAAAAAGGCCACTTAAAAGCAACCTTTTTACAAAAATATAATTTTATTCATCTTCATCATTTGAAGCAAAGAAACTTTTAATTTGTTCCATCTCTTCATGAATTTCTTCATCAACTTCATGGATTTCTTCTTCCCCAAATTCAGTTTCTTTTGCTTCTATTTCATCTTCTATTGGCATTGCAATGCTATAGTTTCTATTAACATCTCTTTCTAAATCATCAAAAGTTTCTAACTGTGTAGTAATAAAGTTTCTATACTTAGCTCTAAACTTTATAAACTCTTGTTTAACCTTTTCAAATTCAGAATTAATTTCAATAACATCATTATGAGCTTTGTCTAATATTTTTTGAGCTGTTTCATTAGCATTTTTAACAACTAATTCAGCTTCTTTTTGTGCTGATTGTTTTGCTTGTTCTGCAGCAGTTTGCGCTAATACTAATGTATTTTGAATTGTACTTTCAATTTTTTCATAATGATCTATTTTTTCATTTGCTGCCGTTAACTTCTCTTTTAGTTTTGAATTATCCTTATATAATTCTTCATAATTTTCAACTATTTCGTCTAAGAATTCATCAACTTCTTCTGGATTATATCCTCTTAATCCTCTCTTAAATTCTTTATTGTTAATGTCCATTGGTGTAATCTTCATACCATTTTCACCTCATTATGTATATTTTTTTATTTCAACCTTAAACTTCCCACTTTTACTAGTGCCTATTATGTCTCCTAATATAAACTTACCATTTCCTCTTATAGTAATTCTTTGTCCTTGTGCTACTTCTTCACCTTTGCTTTTCGGTTCATTATAATCTATTAAAACTTTACCACTATCAATAAGACTTTGTGCTTTTGCTCTTGATACATTATTAAGTTTTGCAACTATTGAATCTATTCTTAAGGATTGAACTAGTATAATCAATTCTTTAAAATCAAAAGTTGGTAACTCTAAATTCTCATCTAAAATTGAAATTTCACATGGAGATTTCCTAACAGAACTTAAATTTCCTATAATAAAATCAGCAATATCTTCACAAACAGGCAAATAACATATATTATCCTTAACTAACAAATCACCTATTTTATTTCTTTTAATCCCAAGTGAAAGAATTGCACCTAAAAAATCTCTATGAGTTAAATTACTAAAATGAGAACCATTAGTAATTTTAAGTACTTTCATAGGATAGGGAATATTATAAAGATTATTAAAAGAAATCATTCTTCTTTCACTATCTTCAAACAACCCATTAGATTCTACTTTAAACTCTTTACTTCCTAGATGCATTTCAAAATACTTCCACACATTTGGTGAATAAAAATTATTTCCGAAAAGAGGTATATCTCTTTCTAAAGATAATCTGTACTTCTCATAAAGATTAATAACATCATCTTTATCTTCTTCACCAAAATTAATTAATATACTTTTTTTATCCATAATAATTACAAGATTATAATTATAACCCTAGTTAAAATTTGTAATAGGATTAAAGCTAATAAAGGTGACAAGTCTATTCCCATACTGCTTGGCAAAAAATCATCTTGAAGTTTCCTTAAAGGCTCTAAAATAGGATTTGTTATTGTTCTTAATGAATTTAATATCTCATTTCTGTTATCTCTTATAATCCAAGACATCAAACTTTCAATAATAATTAATATTTCTACAACATAAATAAGTCTAACTAAGATAGTTGGAATAATTCCCATACTTTTCCCTACTTAGTCCAGCTGAACATTGCTTTAGAACTTAATTCTGACTTTAATTCATTAGTAACTTCTATATTAGATGGCGCTAATAAGTAAACTCCTTTTTCTATTTGTTGAAGTTCTCCACCTAAAGCATAGCAAGTACCACTAATGAAATCTAATAATCTTTGAGCTATTCTAATTTCTAGAGCTGTAGTATTAACTAATACAATTCTTCTATTTTTTAATGCATCACTTATTTCTGTTGCTTCATCATAAGCTAAAGGCTTAGTTATAGTTACCTTTACAGATGCTGCTGAATGAATATTAACTACTTTATTATTTTTTCTACTTCCTTGTATTACAGGTTCTATAGCTTCATCCATTTCTTCTGATTCGTTTTCTACTTCATCGAAGTCATCGAAATCATCATATTCGTCCTCATACTCTCCAAATCCTAATAGTGATTTAACCTTTGTCATTACATTACTCATTTTTTAATCCTCCTAAACTATAATCTCTCTTTCCAAAAATACCTTCTCCTACCCTTACTAGGTTAGATCCTTCTTCTATAGCAATTTTGTAATCATGAGTCATTCCCATAGATAAAGTTTTCATTTCAATGTTCTTATACTTATTATTTTTAAGACTATCATAAATTTTCTTGGTCTTATTAAAGTATATTCTATTTTGTTCTTCATTACCTTTTGGAATAATAACCATTATACCACTAACTTTAACAAATTTACATCCTTCGACTGCATTTATTAAAGAATCTAGTTCTTCTAATAGTATTCCACTTTTACTTTCCTCACGACCAATATTAATTTGAATCAATGTATTAGCAACTTTGTTTTGCTTTCCATATTCTTTTTCAATTTGATTTAATAATTTTATACTTGATAAAGAATGAATCAAATACACTTTTCCAACAATATATTTTACTTTATTGGTTTGAAGTTTACCAATTAAATGCCATCGTACATCATCATGAAAACACTCTTGTTTTTTCATCAGTTCCTGTACTTTATTTTCGCCAAAATCTCTAACTCCAACCTTATATGCTTCTTCAAGCATTTCTAAGGGTTTTGTCTTTGATACTGCTAACAATGTAACAGAACTTGGTATTTCTTTTTTTATATCTTTTATGTTTTGACTAATACTCATAGTCATGCCCCCTTAAGATGTACAAAATCCCAATATTATTATTCTGCATAAAATCAAATTTTCCTTCAAAATAAGAATTAAATTTAATTTTCCCCATTATCTTTATCGATATATTGATCAATATCTTCCATTTGTCTTAAATTCGCTGCAGGCATTTTTATTTTTTCTTTAACTTCAATATCAACAGAAAGGCCTCTAATATTCAATCTATTGATATAACTACCTTGTTCTAATAATGAAGCTTTCAAAGTTTCTGGATCACCAATTACATATATATTAAAAGGTGCATACTCAGAATCTTCATCTTCAAATCCTATAAAAGCATATTGACATGCCACTGCAGTCATAGGAGAAATTCTATGATTGTTAATAGAAATAGCCTCTCCACCAGCAAATCTAATTTCATTTAGCACATTTGCCATATCAGTATAGTGAAGAACTTTACGATCTGCTTCGTATTTTGTATCTGAATCAAAAATACTTCCATCTTTTATAGTTATAACTATTCCAGGACCTTCACATTCATTTAAACCAGTAAGCATTCCATAATCTGCTGTTAATCCTTTCATATCTTGAACAACTTTTTCACTGTCTACTCCAGGATGTTCATACTTATTAAGTTGAGATTGTATTGAACTATTTACCTCATGAAGATTTGCAACTTCCTTTTGCAACTTATTTCTTGTTTCTACTGCATTTTGGTATTCTTTAGTATTCAATTCTAATTTGTAACTTGTTCTATCAAAATTAAAATTTAATGCAATCAAGAATCCTACTAATGAAGTAGTTAAGAAAAGGACAATCTTCCCTTTATTAATCATTTTTTCTACCCCTACGGTTTAATTTGACTTTTTCTATTACAAGTCTTCTTATTATTGCAAAGTTATTAAATATTCTTCCACCAAATACTATTACAGCGGCAATATAAATTGGAATTCCTAGCTTATCACCTAAAAATGCTAAAGCAACAGCTAGTATTGCATTACCAAAAAAACCAGAAATAAATATACTTGGTTCAAACTTTTTTGAAAGATTAGCTCTAAGTGCACCAAATACAGAATCAAGACATGCAAGTATTGCTACTGACATATATGGTGAAAATCTTTCTGGTATATTTATATCTAGAATAAATCCCAAAATTGCTCCTATCAATAAACCAATTACTGCTACCATCGCTTGTCCTCCTTACTTACCACTTACAGGAGTAATATGATCATTCTTTAAAGTTTGTGTGGTTTTTTCCATTACAATGTCGTCAGTTTGCTTTACTTCAACATTATAATTCACAAGAGATTTATACCTCAAGTTAACACTACTTTGAAATGTAACTCCTACATTTAATCTATTTTTATCGCCAATAGCTTCAATAACTATAGGTTCACTAGGACTTATTTTCCCTGCAGTTCCTATCCAAATCCAACTACCTGAAACCTTTATTCCAGTTTGAGGAGTAACTCTATAATTATTTATTGAAATAGCTTCAGCCTTTGAAAACCATAACAAATTGACAAGATGAACTAATTCTTCATCACCAACAGTTGTAGTATCACTACTTCCTGAACTAAAAATATTGTTTTTGGGTGTTATTGTTATCGTAACTCCAGGTCCTTTTACGTCAACAAGTCCCAACTGCATTCTGGCACTATCTAATTGATTTTTAACTTCTTTCTCTACTTCCCCATTTTTAGTAGCATTATCTTCTATCTTTTTTAACTGTTCTGTTAACTCAGCATTGGTTTTAGATAATTCTTCTTTTTCTTTTTTTAAACTTTCAATCTCACTAATAATATCTTGACTATTAGAGATACTTTCTTCATTATCCACAGCAGATAATACCTTATATTGATGCATTAACAAAAATCCCAACAGGCTACATACAATTGCTACTGCAACTTGTGCTCTAATATTTTTCATATACATCCTCCCTCTTATTCTATATCTGGAGATCCGTCAAAGCTTACATTAATATATTTTTTTGCTATATTTTTTTCATATATCCCTAAAGCTGTCACCATTTTATTTTTAAAATTTTCGTCACTCCCAACATAAACCTCAATTTCACCTATATATCCCCTTATCTTAGACAAATCAGTAATATCGAAACTATTTAGTTGTGCATTTATTGATTTATCTGCAATTAGCTGGTCAATAACATATATATTATTTAGTAATGTTTCAATTCTTGGGTTTTCTTCCAATTTATCTCCTAACTTTTTATTAGATAAATCTAGTCCCTTTAATTGAATTAAATTTCTATCTTCTATAGAATCTGTTTCCTCAACATAATCCATGTCACAGCTGATAATTTTATATTTTTCTCCTTCTTGTACATAAAAAAGTCCCTTTTTTTCTGTAACCTTTATCTCAATACTATTAGGGTATTTACGTTTTATCTCTACGTTCTTAACATATGGATCATCCTTTAATTTGTTCATAAGTTTGCTATTTGATATAAACAAAATATTTTCCCCTTTAAGACTTTTAGTCTGTTCTGTTATATAATCCTTTGTTACTAAGTTATCCCCTGTTACACTTATGTATTTGATCTTAAATAAATCTGTATATATTATAATTATACCGGCACATATTAATATCAATGTAAATAGAAAAAACATTTTTTTTATTTTTTTTCTGCGTTTAGCCTTTTTTATATATTCATTAACTGTTTGTGTCATAAAATTACCTATTTCCTTAAATTAATTAACATAAAATCCTATAATTATAATACCACTAAAATATAACATTTTCATTACAAAAAGTTAAAATAAATAAAAAAAGTGCTATAAATAATTATTTTTTTATAGCACTTTAATCAATTATTTTCTATTAGTTTCTATTAATTTCTTTTTGTCTTGATATGTTTAGTAATATACCAATTGCTGCCGTTGTGAATGCCAACGAAGTACCACCATAACTAATAAAAGGTAATGGAACTCCTGTTACTGGCATAGATCCAGTAACAACGGCAATATTAATAATTGTTTGGAAACCAATTATAGAAGTAATACCCATAGCTAATAATGTACCATAAGTATCTTTTGCCTCTAATGCTGTTTTAACACCTCTACAAATTAAAACAATAAACAATGCAATAATAACTAAACATCCTACAAGACCTAACTCTTCTCCTATTATGGAAAAAATAAAATCATTATGTGGTTCTGGCATATATAATGTTTTTTGCCTTGATTGTCCAAGTCCCAAACCTAACACTCCACCAGCACCTAAAGCATAAAATGATTGAATTAGTTGATAACCATTTTTTGCCGCATCTTGCCAAGGATCTATGAAATTAAGCAATCTTGCTCTTCTATATCCAGAAGAAAGGGTAAAAAATGTTGCAGCTGCAACCAGTAAAGGGGCAATATACCCAAACAAATGTTTCAGCCTTCCTCCTGCTGTAAACAAAAGAACAAAGGTTACTATCATAATTATTGTTGCTATACTTAAGTTTTTTTGCAACAAAACAAGACCTGCATAAAATCCTGATACACATAAAAATGGTACTATTCCAGTCCAAAAATCTTTTACTCTATCACCTTTATTAGATAAGCCATATGCTAAAAATAGAACTACAACATATTTAGCAAGTTCAGATGGTTGAAAAGACAAAGGTCCTAACTTAATCCATCTGTACGCTCCATTTGTTGGTTCAAAAGCATAAACAGCTAATAAAAGTGGTGCTGCAATTATCATCAAAGGAAGAGTGAACTTTTTAAGTTTATGATAATCAAACATTATGAAAAATACCATAGCTCCTAATCCAATAACACAAGATATAAGCTGTTTCTTTAAAAAATATGTGCTATCTTTATAATTAAGCATAGCATAGTAGGAACTTGCTGAATAGATCATTACAATACCTATAGCCAACAATACTAATACAGTATAAAATAAACCATAATCGATATTGCCAAGTTTCCTCCTTTTTTTGTTAGCTTTAACCATTCAAAAACCTCCACATTTATTGCTTAAAGAGAAATAAAACCTAATACACACATAACTAAAGTTATTACTGAAAAGACAGTTACTATTTTTATTTCAGACCATCCACATTGCTCAAAATGATGATGAATTGGCGCCATTTTAAATACTCTTTTTCTTGTCAATTTAAATGATGTAACTTGTATAATTACTGATAAGGTTTCAATAACATAAATTAATCCTACAACTACAACTAAAAATGGGTTTTTTAGTACTAATAATATTGTTGCAAGTCCACCGCCTAATGCTAATGATCCTGTATCACCCATAAATACCTTTGCTGGATATGCATTATACAATAAGAAACCTAACAATGCACCTGTAAGTCCAATAGCAAATATTCCTACTGTTGGATGACCTAAGTGATACGCTATTATACTAAAGAAAGTAAAAACTAACACTGATACTGATGTTGCTAATCCATCTAATCCGTCTGTTAAGTTTACTGCATTAGTTACTGCTGCAAAATAGAATATAACAAATGGAATATAAAGCCATACTGGCATGTTCCACTTTAAATCTATAAATGGAAATGAAATTTCTGTCCCGATTACCTTATAGCCGTAAAATGCTACTGCTGCTGAGAAAAGTAATTGTAATACAAATTTTTGTTTTGCAGTAAGTCCTTCATTTTCTTTATGAATTATCTTTAATAAATCATCTAAAAATCCAATAAGTCCAAATGCTAATGTTCCATATAAAACTACCATAGCTTCATCAGTAAAACTATAGCCTAATTTGTATTTCATAAAGATCATTACTACGACAATTGAAATCAAGAAAATCAAACCACCAATTGTTGGAGTTCCTGATTTTTTCAAGTGGCTTTGTGGTCCTTCCTTACGTATGTTTTGACCAAACTTCAACTTATGAAGTATTGGTATAATTATTGGTCCAAGTATTGCTGATACAACAAAACCTATTCCAAGTGATAATAATATAGTCATATTAAAGTATCCGTTAAATAATTCCCCCATGCTTTTATTCTGTCAAATCCAAATTTGACAGTTCACCTCCTATTGTCTCTACTATTTTGTTAATTCTTTTACTATATCTTCAAATTTAATTGAACGTGAAGCTTTTACTAACACAACATCATCTGGGTTAATGATGTTTTTTATATCTTCAATTAATTCTTCTTTTGAATTATACATGATAATATTATTATTACCAAATCCATCTTTATAATCATCTTTATAAATTCCTGTAGTAATTAATATATCAGCTCTATTTTGCGCATATTCACCAGTTTCCCTATGAGCTCTTTTTGATTCATCTCCAAGTTCTTTCATAGTTCCTAGGATAGCAATTTTTCTTCCACCAGTATGATTTTTTAATACATCTAAAGCTGCCTTCATTGAATCTGGGCTTGCATTATAACAATCATTAATTACTGTTATGTCATTTTTCTTGATAAATTCGAGTCTCATTGATGTTGATTCTATATTTTTTAACCCTTTATGCATTTCTTCATAAGATACACCTAATGCCTTTGAAGCTTCTATGGCAAGTAAAGCATTCAATACATTATGTGCTCCAACCATTGGCAAATCAAATCTTTCTTCTCTTCCATTATCTAACACTGAAAAAGATGTCTTTTCTTCATTTAATGTAACATTAAATCCTCTTAAATCGTGATTTTCACTATATCCAGTTTTAATTACTTTGAAATTACGTTCTTTTATTTGATTTAAGAAATTGTCTTCTCCATTTACTATTAAGATATTATTTTTATCAAAGTAATCAGTTATCTCCATCTTTGCTTTTAAAATATTCTCTTGAGTCTTTAGGTTTTCTATATGAGATAACCCTATATTAGTAATTAAAGCTACATCTGGTCTTGCACAATTAGCAAGAGTATGTATTTCACCTAAATTACTCATTCCAAGTTCAAGTACCGCTACTTCTATACTCGAATCAAGGCTTAAAATCATAAGCGGTAAGCCTATATGGTTATTAAAATTTCCTTTAGTTTTAAAAACTTTATACTTGCCACTTAAAAAGGCTGCAACCAAATCTTTTGTAGAAGTCTTCCCTGTAGAACCTGTAATTCCAACAACCTTTACCCCTAATTTTTCTCGATAGAATTTAGCTAATGATAAAAGTGCATCATATGTATTTTCAACTTTTATTACAATTTTAGACACATCATTTTTATCAAAACATACTTCATCTACTATTGCAATGGACGCACCAGCATTTAATGCATTCACTACAAATTTATTCCCATTAAAATTCTCTCCCTTTAATGCTAAAAATATATCATTTTTTTGAATTTTTCTAGTATCTGTGCATAAATTATTAAAATTCTTTTCTTTTCCTTCTGTAATTATCTTACCATCTATTGCTTTAATAAGCTCATCAAATGTTAATTCCATGTTACTTTCACACACTCTTTCTTTGCTAAATTAATTCAATAATATGTGGAATACTGTTTCTGTACAATATTCCACATATTAATTATAATATTAAATTCATAAAATTATTCTTTATCTTTTAGCAGTTAATATTTCATCTACTACTTCTCTTTCATCAAAGTGAATCTTACCTGTATTTAATATTTGATAAGTTTCATGACCTTTACCAGCTATTACTATTACATCTCCATCTTCTGCCATATCTATTGCTTTTTTAATGGCATCTTTTCTATTTTCAACTGCAACATAATTATCTTTATCTATGCCTTTTAGTATATCCTTAATTATTTCTGATGGATTTTCAGTTCTTGGATTATCTGAAGTAATAATAGCAAAGTCAGATAAATCAACACCTATTTTACCCATTTGTGGTCTCTTAACTTTATCTCTGTCTCCACCACATCCAAATACTGATATTAATCTATTTTTAGTAAATCCTCTAGCAGTACTCAAAATATTTTCCAATCCATCTGGTGTGTGTGCATAATCAACTATTATTGTATAAGGTAAATTAAATTTCTTACCTACCATTTCACATCTACCAGCAACTACTACTTCTTCAATTCCTTCTTTAATTGACTTCTTAGAAATACCTAATTTATATAGTGCTGCAATAGCTCCTAAAGAATTATAGATATTAAATTCACCTGGAAGTCCAACAAGAAATTCCTCAACTTTATCATCCATTTTTAGCTTAAATCCTATATGCTTACTTCCACAAACTTCATCATAGGCTTTAAAATCACTTTCACCTTTTATAGATGTTGTAACTATATTGGTTTTACCTTCTGCTATTAAATCTTTAACAACATTTTTTCCATAGCTATCATCTATATTTACAACGCTTAATTTACTTCTTTGGAACAATTTAAATTTAGCTGCATAGTAATTTTCGAAAGTTTTGTGAAAATCCAAATGATCTCTAGTTATATTTGTAAAAATACCAGCTTCAAATTCAATTCCATACACTCTATCAAGTGCTAATGAGTGAGATGAAACTTCCATTACACAGTATTCGCATCCCTTTTCAACCATCTCTGCAAATAGTTTTTGTAATTCAAATGATTCAGGAGTTGTTCTTTCTGTATCTAAAGCTTCTTTGCCTATATAGTTAGCTATAGTACCTACTAATCCAACCTTTTTCCCTTCTCTTTCTAAAATATCTTTTAACATAAATGTTGTTGTAGTCTTACCATTTGTACCTGTAACACCAATGATTTTCATCTTCTTAGAAGGATTGCCATAAAAATTGGCTCCTATAACTGCTAATGCTTTTCTACTATCTTCTAGTTTGATAATTGTTACACTTTCATCATCACATTCAATTGGATCTTCACAAACAATTGCCAAAGCACCTTTTTCTATAGCTGCTTTAGCATATTTATGTCCATCTGCTTGAAATCCTTTTATACATACAAAAAGGTCACCTTTTTGAACTTTCCTACTATCATATTGAACTTCTTTAATTTCTATGCTGTCATTTCCTTGCTGTGTATTATATTTTAATCCTTGTAGTAATTCCTTTAGAATCATACTATCACCTCTAAATAAAATTGTTATATATTATCGAATTGGAGCATCAGTATCATCAGCATATTCTGCATTCAATTCTAATTTTATCACTGTTGTTTTAGTTATTACTTCACCTTTCGGTATGCTTTGGGATACAACTGATCCTGACCCTGTAGAAGTACATTTCAATCCCAATGAATTTAATACTTTCTGGGCATCCTCTAATGAATATCCCTTAAGGTCTGGCATAACAATGCTTGTTATACTACCGCCATCATCATTTGTATAAAGAGTTATTGTTGATCCTTCCTTGATTGTATAGCCTGGATATGGCTTTATAGTTTTTACCGTATCGCCATTACCTTTCACTTCACATTCAATTCCTGATTCTTTTAATTTCTTTTTCGCTTCTTCTATTTTTAATCCTCTTACTTCAGGAATAATAACTTCCTTAGTAATAGAGGCATCAGAATCTTGAGCGAATTTACCTTCCATATAATTAAATATATCACTAAACAATGTATGTGCATATGGAGCACTAACCTGACTAGCGTAATATTCACCATTATTACTTGGTTCATCTACTGTTATCATAACAGTTACTTGAGGATTGTCAACAGGTGCCATACCTACGAAGGATGAAATATATTTTCCTTCTCCGTATCTACCATTTATAACCTTTTGCGCTGTACCAGTCTTACCTGCAATATGATATCCTTCAATAAAAGCTGATTGCCCTGAACCTTCAGTTACAACTCTTTCTAGATAAGTTCTAAGAAGTGCAGTTTTTTCTTTTGAGGCTACAGTTCTTGTATTAGGTTCATTAGTTTTGTCAATTACAGTAGTACCATTACTATCATTATGAGTAATTTGCTTCATAACATGAGGTTGAATCCAAGTTCCTCCATTAGCCACAGCATTAAATGCCGCCATATATTGAACTGAATTAACTGTATTGGTCTGTCCAAAAGCAACTGTTGCTAAATCGATATCTGACATTTTTTCTGGCGTTTTTACGATTCCTTTTGCCTCTCCTGGTAAATCAATACCTGAAGTTTGACCAAATCCATAATTTTTAATGGATTCATATAGCTTTTCTTTACCTATCATACTTCCAAGCTTCATAAAACCAACGTTACATGAATTCTTAATTATATCTGGGAATGGTTGAGTACCATGTCCTCCACTTTTCCAACAATGTATTGTAGTACTTCCGATTGTATCACTACCATTACATACAAATGTATCAGAATCAGAAACAACATTGTTTTCCATAGCTGTTATTGCTGTAATAACTTTAAAAATTGATCCTGGTTCAAAAGTATCATTTACCAGTCTATTTCTCCACATTTTTTGTAATTTATCCTGATAAGTTTCACCTTCAAATCCATCTACACCATCATAGGGATTATTGGGATCAAAATCTGGTGCATTAGCCATAGCTAAAATCTCTCCAGTATTGGGATTCATAACAAGAACTGAAACTGCCTTGGCTTTCTGATCAGATAATGCTTGCTTGGTAATTTTTTCTGCAAAATATTGGATTCTCTCATCTATTGTTAATGTTACATCTTTACCATCTACAGGTTCTGTATATTGAGAAATTGTATAAGGTAAATCTTCATTTTGTCTGTCTAGTTCTGCAATTTTAACTCCTGGAGTTCCTGATAATACATCATTATATTGTAGTTCAACTCCAGCTAAGCCTTTTCCATCTATATTTGTTGTTCCAAGAACATGAGAAAGGAAATTGTTATTCTTATAGTACCTCTTAGTATCTGGTGATACTATTACACCTGAAATATTTAACTCATTAACTTTATCTGCTTCACTCTTTTCTATTCTTCTAACTAATGTAGCAGATCCTGCATCAGCTCCACTTGGTAATTTAGTTTCAAGCTTTCCTAGCACTGTCTTCTCTTCTAACCCAGTAGCCTCTGCAATTACTGGAGCTAGTTGTTCCATACTAGTATAACCTTTTCCTTTTTCCTGATTTGCTTTTAAATAATTCCTAATTGAATTCAAATCAAAATCAATTCTATATACATTAGCTGATACTGCAAGTTCTACACCATTAGTATCTAATATTCTTCCTCTTTTGGCATCTATTTTAACTTCACTTGTCCACTGTTCTTCTGCCATAGCAGAATACTCTTTTTGTTTCACAATCATAATATAGGATAACCTTAGTGTTAAAATAAATAATAATCCTATTATAGCTATTAAGGCATAACTCATTCTTTTTTTCATAGTTGCCTTATCTCTATAATTTTCTTTTCTCACTTTAACTCCCCCATCTGTATTATTTGATAAACAAATTTAGGATGCACACCAATCTCCTTTGCGCATCCATCATTCTCTTACCTTGGTTAGTTTTTACTTTTCATTTGTGTTTTGTTTAAATCTGCTTTTTCAACATAATCATAATATGATTTTGGGATTTCAATTTTTATTGTATTATCTTTAGTTGCAATTTCCATTCCTAATTTTGCTTCAGCATTCTCTTGTATAGTGTTTAATGATGAGACTTTTAATAATTCAACTTTTAATGCTTCATTTTCATCTTTTACTGCACTAATTTGATCATCAATTTTAGAAATTTCTTTTTGCATATTATAAACTTTACTATCCCTAGTTATAATTACTAAACCGATCACAAAAATTAACGTTGCAATTTGCAAAACAGATTTTCTAGTCTGTCTAATTTCCTCAAATTTTTTTCTTTCTTTTTGTCTCTTTGCTCGCTTTTGTTCTTCTTGTCTTTTTCTTTCTTGCTGTTCATCACGTTTAGGACTTGTAACAACATTGCCCTTTACATATTCAAATTCTTTTACTACCATATTTATTCACACCCCAGTCCTTTTATAACTCGATAGCTTATATTCTCTCAATAACTCTTAATTTAGCACTTCTACTTCTTGGATTTTCTTCAACTTCTTCTTTACTTGGTTCTATTGCTTTTCTACTCACTAATTTTACTAAAGGCTTTTTACCACAAACGCATACAGGAAATTCTTTAGGGCAAGTGCATGGATTTGCCAACTCCCTAAATTTCAATTTAACTATTCTATCTTCTAAAGAATGGAATGTTATAATAGCCATTCTGCCACCTTTATTTAACCTATTAACTCCATCTTCTATTGCTTTATTTAATATTTGTAATTCATGATTAACTTCAATTCTTATTGCTTGAAAAGTTCTCTTTGCAGGATGTGGTCCTTCTCTTCTTGCTTTAGCTGGAATTGCTGCTTTAATAATATCAACTAGTTCTAAAGTAGTTTCAATTTTCTTCTGACTTCTTCTCTCTACTATAAATTTAGCAATTCGCTTAGCAAACTTTTCTTCTCCGTAATCTCTAATAATTCTATATAAATCTTCCTCTGAATAATTATTTACTATTTCATAAGCTGAGAAATCATTATCTCTATTCATTCTCATATCAAGAGGTGCATCTTTCATATAACTAAATCCTCTTTCACCTTCATCTAGTTGGTAAGAAGACACCCCTAAATCCATAAGTATACCATCAACCTTGGGAATATTTAATTCTTCCAATATACTGTCTATATTATAAAAATTATTATGTACATATTGAACATTATTGTAATCTTTCAAACGTATTCCTGCAGCTTTTAAAGCATCATTATCTTGGTCAATACCAACTAAAGTCCCCTCGCTAGAGAGTTTTTGTAAAATATGCCACGAATGCCCTGCTCCTCCAAGAGTACAATCTACATATGTTCCGTTTTCTTTTATATCTAGACCCTCTAAACATTCATTTAACAAAACCGATACATGTTTAAACTCCATTTTTTTACTCCTTATATTCCTAAATCGCTAAAATTTTCAGCAATTGATTCATAATCCACACTTGAATCATTATATTCTTGCCATTTTTCCTTACTCCAAATTTCGACTCTTGTCATTACACCTATACTTACTATTTCCTTTTCTATACCGGCATATTCTTTTAAATTTTGCGGAATCAAGCCTCTACCTTGCTTATCCATTTCAATTTCTGTGGCACCAGAAAAAAAGAACCTAACAAAAGCTCTTGCATCTTTATTCGTAAGTGGTAATTTCTTAAGTTTTTCTTGCAAAATTTCCCATTCACTAAGAGGATATACGTAAAGACAACCATCTAATCCTTTAGTAATAACAAACTTATTACCAAGATCCTCCCTTAATTTGGCAGGAACAATCATTCTGTTTTTGGTATCTATCGCATGTTGATATTCTCCAATTAACATTTTCTTTACTCCTCAATATACTTTATAACGAATTTGCTCTACTTTCAACCACTTTCCACCACTTTAATCCACTATGTAGCTTTATATTCTCCACAAATTATAAAATTCCTCCTTTTTTTATATTTTTTTTTGTAATTTTATATATTGATAAAAAAAACGGGACTAAAGTCCCGAAAAACTTTAATCCCAAAATATTTTCACTATCTTTTTTCACTATACTTAATGGAAACGAAATATCCTGTATATATCCAAAATATTATAGATATAAAACTTACAATATAAATTAAATTGCTTTCAAATAGATTAACAAATAAAATTCCAACCAACATTGATAATAATACCAATCCAACTTTTTTATTATTACCATAAGATTTATCTACAGACTTTACCAAAAAAACGAATATAGCATATAAAACTATCAAAAATAGAATTAACGCTATGATTCCATTAGCAGTTACTATTTGCAAATAAATATTATGCAGTCCACCATCTTCAATTCCCGGAAGTACCACTCCAGGTCTCATAGAATATACGGTTTCAACTAATTCGCTATTTCCAACTCCTGAGAACAAATTATTCTTTACAGAAAGCCACGCTGAATACCAAAGTTCATTTCTAGCTGATAAGACTGTATATAATTTCTCGTGAAAAACTGCAAATCCACCTATACCTAACATTGCTGGAATAACTATCATAGCCCCTCTAAAGTATTTATTTTTATATCTCATAAATATCAATACAAATGGTACAGCTATATATAAATATACTGCACTTCTTCCATTTGAATAAAATAACGGAAATAATTGAAGAAAAATATTTAACAAATAAAAAATTTTATACTTACTCTTTTTGTATTCTGTTATTAAATACACTGATATAAGAATGCTAATTGATGAAGCAATAGCTAATGAATTTTTATATATATATAATCCTTGATTGTCACCATAAATAACTTCATTTAATGTAAAAGTTATATTTCCATAATACATTATCGTTGAAATTAAGCTCATAATAAAAGTAAAGATAATCATTGCATTTGAAATTACTTTTAATTCCTTCTTAAGTTTTCCTGTATCTTTATTTGTATTAATACAAAATATAGCTAACAATATAACTGAATTAACTGCCCATACTTTTAAGTTTTCACCATTTCTATATGCAATCAAATTTAAACATAATGTAAATGCCAAGAAAACAAATATAGTTAGTTCAATCAAAGTAGGTTTTCTTTTATAAATTTTTATTGTATTAATAAGTACTATTATAATCCCCCATACTAATCCTATCTTTGACAGTATATTGATGTAAGGAATATCTTTTAGTACAGTAACAACAATTAAATTTGTAATCAAATAAAACAAACAAAAATAAAAGTTATCACCTAAGGTATTATAAATTTTTTTCAACATGGTAACTCTCTCTTTCTCTCTTAATTAATATAGTTATTATAATAATACAACCATATTTTTGTCAATTTCTTGATTCTCCTGTTATATTTTTCTAACAAAAAAGAGATGCAACTAAAGCGCACCTCTTCTCTAATTATATTTATACGTTAAATCTGAAGTTTACTACATCTCCATCTTTCATAACATAATCTTTTCCTTCAAGTCTAAATAGACCTTTTTCCTTAGCCTTGGCTTCAGAACCACATTCAACTAAATCATCATAACTAACTATTTCTGCTCTAATGAATCCTCTTTCTATATCTGAATGTATCTTACCAGCAGCTTGAGGAGCTTTAGTGCCTTCTTTAATTGTCCAAGCTCTTACTTCTTGAACACCTGCTGTTAAGAAACTCATAAGACCTAGTAACTTATATGATGCTTGGATAAGTAAATCTAATCCTGATTCTTCCAAACCATATTCTTTAAGCATTTCATCTTTTTCCTCATCTTCAAGGCCTGATAATTCTTCTTCAAGTCTTGCACAAACAACCATAACTCCTGAATTTTCCTTTGATGCATATTCTTTAACTCTATTTACATATTCATTGTTTGGATCTCCGCTCATTATATCATCTTCAGATACATTACATGCATATAGAACTTTCTTCGAAGTTATTAAGAATAAACTCTTAACAAATTTAGCTTCTTCTTCTGTAAATTCAATACTTCTAGCTGGTAAATTCTTTTCAAGTTGTTCTTTAATTCTTTCCATAATTGCATATTCGAACTTAGCAGTTTTATCTCCAGATCTTGCAAGCTTAACTGTCTTTTCCATTCTTCTTTCAAGAAGTTCTAAGTCAGAGAAAATAAGTTCAAGATTAATAGTTTCTATATCTCTAATTGGATCAACACTACCATCAACGTGAACAACATTTGGGTCATCAAAACATCTAACAACGTGAACTATAGCATTTACTTCTCTAATATTTGCTAAGAACTTATTTCCAAGCCCTTCACCTTTTGATGCTCCTTTTACAAGACCAGCTATATCATAGAATTCAATTGCTGTATACACTTTTTTCTTTGTTCCATACATTTCTTCTAAAACATCTAATCTTTTATCTGGCACTGATACAACACCAACATTTGGCTCTATAGTACAGAATGGATAGTTTGCAGATTCTGCCCCTGCCTTTGTTATTGCATTAAATAAAGTACTCTTACCTACGTTTGGTAATCCAACAATTCCTAATTTCATTTATGTACATTCCTTTCCTCATAACTACCTTAAAAAATGGTCTAAAAGCTTTTTATGTAGATTTCTACCTATGCTTTTAAACCACCGCCTTAAAATCTAATTTATAATAAGACAATCTTAAAAACTCTCTCTATATTTGAGAATTATTACACTCTCCATAACTTTTATTATATTTATTTTATATATAAATTTCAATACTAAATAGAATTTATGTATTTTAATTCTAGACAATACAGATAATATTTCTGAAAAACATTATAAGGAAGGTGACTTAATATATGAAAAAACATATCCTACTTTCTTTAGTGATGATTCTAGTACTTTGTTTAGATCCTTTACACACTTTTGCAATTACTAATGAAAACAGCGAACTAAACTGGTATTATGCACCAACTAAAGAAAAGGGAGAAATTCCTGATTGCCCAAAGGAATGCAAAGAATTTTTAAAAGAAAAGGGTGGGTATTATTTAGGTGATACTTCAAAAAAAGTTCTATATTTAACCTTTGATGAAGGTTATGAAAAAGGATATACAGGAGATATACTTGATACATTAAAAGAAATGAATGTACCAGCAGCATTTTTTGTTGTAAAACCTTATATAGATAGCGAACCTGACCTTATAAAAAGGATGGTTGACGAAGGACATTTGGTGTGCAATCATTCTCACCATCACCCTTCAATGGCAACTATAACAGATACAGAAAAATTTAACAAAGAATTATCTGATGTAGAAGAGTCATTTAAAGAACTCACAGGTACTGATATGCCAAAATACTTTAGGCCGCCAATGGGTAAATATTCTAAAGCTTCTTTAGATAAAACTAAAGCTTTAGGATACAAAACTATTTTTTGGAGTTTTGCCTATAAAGATTGGATTACAAACGATCAACCAGCAGAAAATTACGCTATAGAAAAAATAGAAAGCAAGGCTCATCCAGGAGCAATAATTTTACTTCATGCAGTATCAAAAACTAATACAAAGATATTAAAAACTGTAATTAAAGACTTACAAGATCAAGGCTATGAATTCAAATCTTTAAATGATTTACCTGAATAAAAAGAGTGGATGCTTGTACTTTTATACTTTCCTACGCATTAAACAATCAAGGGAAACATAGTAAAATGCTTCCCTTGATCCTATTCATTTGGATATATTATATCATTAACTTTTTTACAGATATCTTCTTTTCTCATTAATGATTTTTTTGCAATATTATTTATTTCTTCTTCAATTGCAATTGCCATTTTCTTTTCTCTAAGTGAATTCAAATTAACTTTAACATTCATAATTGAACTTTCAATTGCTGCATGTAAAAGTATAGCTGCACATCCTGCATCTGAAGCAAGCATTTTATTACCATAATCAACTGCAACATCTATATAATCATAAAACTTATATGCTTCTTTTGTTAACTTTAGAGGAACATCCATTGCTTTAACTGTCCCTTCTAAAATTTTGGCATTTCTAATTTTCTTTTCCTCTTCCGAATCTTTTTTTAATTTATATGCATCCATTAGCTTCATAAATGCTTCTCTGTCTTCATCCATGAATCTCAATGTTTTCTTAGTAAACCTTGATGAAAATTCCTTGCAATCTAAAACTAGTTTTTGAGCTTCTCCGTCTAATTTATCAAAGGATTTCTTATTCAACGTTAATGAATAAACCATAGAATTTAAACTAGCAGAAAGTGCTGCTGTAAGTGCTGCCACAT
Organism: Clostridiaceae bacterium; assembly: GCA_029219285.1. Classification (GTDB taxonomy): domain Bacteria; phylum Bacillota; class Clostridia; order Clostridiales; family Clostridiaceae; genus Clostridium. The sequence goes on along the minus strand of JAQXTC010000131.1, from coordinate 36,627 downwards.
TTCCTCCACCAGGTGATGGCATATCAGAAGATAAATCTTCTATAAATTTTTCAATTTTATATTCTTTAAATTCCATATCATCTTCCACCTCTATTCAGAATCTTATAAGGAATTATACACTTTCTTAATTTTTTCCACAATAACTTCCTCACAATATTCTTCTATACACTTCTCTCTAATTATTTCATTATTAAAGTTCGGAATTTCATCAACAAATTTTTTAAGCCCCGATACTAATGCCTCATGATCTTTATTGTTAACTAGTATGCCATTGAAATCTTTAATAATATCTTCAGCTCCTCCATTTTTTGTTCCTAAAACCGGTTTTCCAACAGCTAAAGCTTCAATATATACTACGCCAAAGGTTTCATGTTCTGAAGCTAAAATAAATCCATCACATTTATTCATTTCATCCGCTACTTCTTCTCTTGATAAAGCTCCTAAAAACTGAATTTTGTCTTGAAGTTTTAATTCATTAACTAAGTGTTCAAGCTCGCCTCTAAGCTCACCATCCGCACCAATTTTCAATATTACATCATCATTCTTATCAAATGCATCTTTAAACGCTTTTATTAATCTATCCATTCCTTTTCCTGGCACTAGATATCCAAGAGAAAATAATACCGTCTTTTTGTTGTGTTCCTGTTTTTTTACTTTAAACTTAGAAAAATCAATTATATTAGGTATAACTGTAATTTCATTAGTTGTATAATTATTAAGCTCTTCTTTTAATCCATTACCCACCGCTATTATCTTATCTGCAGCATCATAAGCATACTTTATCCATTTATAATAGCTATCTTTAGTATATATTGCATATTTTAGCGAGCTGTGTTCTGTTAACACAAAAGGAATATCATACTTTTGTGCTACATACGCTGCTGATATTCCACCCCAAAAGGCAGAATGTGCATGAATTATGTCTACTTTACCTTCTTTTTTTACTATTTCAAGATATAATTTTTCCATTCTTCGATTAAAGGCTTTAAACATATTCGCATTTTTAGGCAAATAGTTATAATCTTTATACCTATATGTCTTCAGCCCATCTTCAACAGTATAATTTATTCCTCTTTTTTCTTTCATACGTCCAAGCTTAGTTATTGGCCATATTTCATTATATGCTACTGATATTTTTTCTCCGCTTCTCTGAAGTGCTTGAAACTGTTCCTTAAAAAAACTTCCATGAACAGGATTGCTTTGAGAAGCATACCATGATGGCACAACCATTATATGCATAACTTACACCTCTAATATCTTATTTAATCTTTCTACAATATTGTTCCATTCAAAAGAATTATCTGGATCGCCTATTAGATTACTTTTCTTTTTATTTAAACAATCAACTAATTTTTCTACAATATCAGTTTTATTATTTAATGAAGTCACACACCTAGGATGATTTTCAACTAACTTTCTTATTGGATCTTTTTCATCACCATAAATAACAAAAATCTTACCATTTGCTCCAAAGTATTCATATATTTTAGCAGGAATTTGTTTGGAGTTTTTATTCCCAAAAAGCAATAATATATCACTATTTAACATATATTTTATAGCTTCTTCAAAGGGAATTCTTTTTGAAACCTTAGCCACTTCCAAGCCTTCAAGTTTTGCTTTGGCCTCTGCATCATCGATATTTCCAAAGAATAATATATTTAACTTTTTATATAGTTCATTATTTTTTTCTTTAATCTCTTCTACTGCTTCTATAAATGGATTAACATTTCTAAGCTTAGAGAATATTTCACCAGCATAGATAATATTAATCTTATTATTATCAATTAATTCTGGCTTTTCTTCTTTTCGTAATTTATTAAAATACTCTGAATCAAAACCTCTTGTAATTATAAATGTATCTTCTTTCTTGATTCCATAACTTTCAATGTAATCATCCCTATTATCTTCCGTAACAAAAATATATTTATCTGCAAGAGATACTATATTCTTTTCCATTGATGATTCTATAGATTTCTTTACAAAATTAGCATTTTCCCTTGTAGAATCTTTAAGCCATGGGTCACTCCAATATGTTATCCATGGTGTATCTTTAAATTGCTTTTTAATCTTTCGTGCACAAAGATGAGATGATGGTGGCTCATGCATTGAAAATATTACATCAAATTTTTCTTTTTCCATAAGTTTTATTCCGTAATCCCCAGCCTTCTTTGACCATCCATAATACATATCTGGAATTACCACTGCATTTTTTACACTTCTTAAAAACTTTAATTTTTTAACATTGCCATTAGATACAGCTGTTTCATTAATGTTGCTGGATTTTCTAGGAACAAGCTTATTAAATATTCTGCCACCTTCTATTAAATGTACCTTTATATTTTTATTAATCATCTTACTTAATGAATGATCATAATATATTGAATCTTTAGGAAAATCCACACTTAATAGATGTATTTCATTATCTGCTATTTCACTCAATTTATTTAGATACTGTAAAGTTTCTATACTAGCTGAATTATTTATAAAAGGTGAATAGCACGCAATAAATAAAATTTTCATTTTTTCCTCCTATGCTCTCTTTACCTTCTTCAAAGCAAAATCAATAATTTCATTTACTTCTTCTATTTTTAATTTGTAAATTACCATTAGGTATACCAGTGCACCTACAGTACCACCTATTATTAATGTAACTATATAATATAATGATGCTGTTAGTAAATTTATCCCAAGCACTACCACTGACATAATCACAACAGCGATAATTATCTTAATTATTTTATTTACAATATTCTTAATCTCTAATTTGCCTTCTATATTAATAACACTTCTAATTAATAACAAAGATGTTACAACCATCGCTAAAGATGAAGCTAAAGATATACCTGTAATACCTATTTCTCTTGCTAGAACTATACTTAAAATTATATTTATTATCACTCCTATAACACCATTTATTGCTGTAACTTTTGTACGTCCCATAGAAAATAGTGTCGAGTTTAATATGTCTCTAACCCCAGTAAAGAATAACCCTACAGTATATCCCATAAACGCTGCACAAGCTAAGGCAACATCATTATCCGTAAAATTACCATGCCCAAATATCATGTTAATTATATCTCCACCATAAATTATCATTCCTACAGTAATTGGAATTAATAATAATGCTAAATAAACTATAGTTTTCGTAAGTACTTCCAAAAAACCTTGTTTATCACCTTCACTTATTCTATTAGCCAAAACAGGATATACCACAGAGGAAATTGATGTTGTTATCATTGCATTAATAAAATTAATTAAAAGTTGGGAACAATCTAATGCAGTTATTGCACCTACCTGTATTCCTGAAGCAATATTCTTATCTACAACAAGATTTAAAGAATTAGCACCAGCACTTATTACTACAGGCAATATAAGAATTAATATCTTTTTAATTCTTTCATCATTAAGATCAATAAAAAATCTATATTTATATCCATGTTTATATAATGGTTGTATCTGAACTACCATTTTGAAAAAAGTACCTATAACATTTGCTATTGTTAATCCATATACATTAAAATCCTTAGCAAATAGTAAATATACTATTATAGGTATATTATAGAACAGACCTAAAATGGATGGAATTACAAAATCCTCATTAACCTGTAGCATAGCTGTAAAACATGCATTCACACACAAGAACACTAAATTGATCAAAAGTATTCTAGTAAGATCTGTTGCTATAGCTATAGTCTGTTGATCTGCATTTTTAGCCAATAGTTTTACTATGGTCTCCGGAAACATCATAGAAACAATAAAAATCACAAAAGAAATGCAAAGCAAAATATTAATAATATTATTGGCAAACCTATGCATTTCTTCTTTTCCGTTATTAACCTTTACCCTACTAAGCATTGGTACAAATGTTGTTGATATAGCTAAACCTATTATGGTAAAAATAATATCTGGTATAGAAGCAGATAATTTATATGCATCAGTATATACTGTTGCTCCAAATTTATATGTAATTAATTGATCTCTAACAAGACCTATGCATCTGCTTATAACAGCTACAATCATAATTATAACAGTAGATTTTATCAAACTGTTTTTCTTCATTTTCTACACCTACTATCTATTTCTCATTACAATCCACAAAAACTTAGGAATAGCTCCAAGTCTTTTTATTCTCCATGGTTCTTTAGAAACTCTATATAGCCATTCTAAGCCTAACTTTATCATCCATTTGGGTGCTCTTGATGTTTTTCCTGCGAAAACATCAAAGCTACCTCCAACTCCCATATATATTTTACAAGGAAGTTTATCCATATTGTTTTCTATAAACTTCTCTTGTCTAGGACATCCCATTGCAACAAATAAAGCCCATGGTTCTGCCTTTTGTATGTCTTCAATAATTTCATTACAGTTATTCAAATCAAAAAAACCGTTATGACTTCCTACTACATTTAAACCTTCTATTTCATCTTTAAGCTTTATTATGCATTGATCTAATACTTCCTGCTCTGCCCCTAGAAAATAGACTCCTTTACCTTCTTTTGCTGCCTTATGTAATACTTCTTTCATTACTTCAATACCAGCTACCTTTTCTTGCACTGGATGTTTTACCATTTTTGATGCTATAACTGTACCTACACCATCTGGAATAATTATTGAATAATCATCTTTAAACATCTTTTGTAATAATTCATCATTTAGTCCTGCATAAAGTATTTCTGGATTACCTGAGACAATGTTCACCTTATCCATTTTATCAATCTCTTTCAGTAACTCATCTTTACTCTTATTAAATACTTTATATCCTAAAATATCAGTATACATATCTTCTCCTTTTAAATTACTTAGCAAACATCCTATCAATTTGCTGAACTATTTCATCATCAGGCTTAATTTTCTTCGCTATGTCTAAATGAAGTTTAGCTTGTTCTTCATTTCCCATATTCAAATAACACATTATTATATTAGTACAACTTTCAACGTCTTTTGCTGCTTCAAAAGCCTTTTTAAAGTAAGCTAAAGCCTGTTCAAAATCCCCAAGACAAGCATAATTTACTCCCATTTCATTAACAACTTCTAAAATTCCACTATCAATAGATAAGCTTTCATTTAGATAATATATAGCCTTTTCATAATTTTCTAATTTTCTATATCCTACTGCTATATAATAATAAATTAAAGGATTCTTTTGAAAATTATCCAAAAGTCCTAATAACATCCCAATAGATTTTTCAGGACTTTCATCTAAAAGTTCTATAGCTTTATCATAAGTTGTTACATTATCTATATCCTTAAGTATTTCTTCAACTTGCTTTGTTACTTCGCCACCTTTATTTATATACTCATGTATTTCAACTTTAGCTGCTTCAAAGTCACCTTTTTCTTTAAGTATAAGAGTTTTATAAAGATAAGGATCTGACATATCACTAAATTCAACCTTACAGCTTTCAATATCAGATAATAAAATATCTGTAAAGCCTTTATCTTTTTCTTTTAAAGCTTCTCCAACAAGCAATAATTTTTTATAATACTCTTCATTACCTGTAGCAATGCATAAACCTTTTATTAATAGATAAGCCTCAATAAAATTATCTTCTTTTATTTTAGCTGCTACTAACGCTTTTCCACAATCTTCACTTTCTTTTATATTATTTAGAACTATTATGTAATCTTCACTATACCTTAAGCTATCATCTGCACCTAAAGCAATTAGCATTCCTTCTATAAAATAATATATTGGCAAATTATTTAATCTTAATTCATCACCTGCATGACTAGCTAAATACTTCGAACTAATAGGTATATATAAATCTTCAGTCTTTATAGAAATATTACTTGGAATATTAACATTTCTTTTAAATCCATTCCAATCAACTTCTAGAAATAATAATTTACTCAATCTTTCTTTAAATTCTGATTTATAATCCATAATGCACCACCTAAATCTTTTATGTCTTCTTCTAATTATACCCTAAAAACAAAAAAATGCTATCACCTTTGCAGATGATAGCATTTTTATAGAAAATTATAGATTAGAATTGATAATTTCCATTACCTTTTCTTTAAATCTTACGATTTCATTTTCTGCATTTTCTAGGCTGTTTCCTTTAACTGCCAAGTAAACCTTCATCTTAGGTTCAGTTCCTGAAGGTCTTACAACGAAATAAGAATCATCTTCTAAAATGTACTTTAATACATTTGAAGTTGGAAGACTAATCTCTTTCTTTTCGCCAGTTAACATATTTTCTTCAACCTTTAGCTTATAATCAAGCTTAGTTACTATCTTAACTCCATCAACTTCTTCTAATCTATCTTTTCTTAAAGCATCAAGACAAGCGCTAATCTTTTCGCTTCCTTCTTTACCCTTAAGCTCTATAGAAACTAGTTGTTCTTTGAAGAATCCATATTTTTCATAAAGCTTAATTAATGCTTCGTAAAGACTCATTCCCTTAGCCTTATAGTAAAGAGTCATTTCAGCTATAAGCATTGAAGCAATAACAGCATCTTTGTCTCTTACAAAATCTCCAGAAAGACATCCATAACTTTCTTCAAATCCAAATAAGAAAGTATTACTTCCTGTTGTGTTGAATTGTTGAATCTTTTCTCCAATGTACTTAAATCCTGTTAATACATCTAAAAGTTCAACACCAAAGTCTTCTGCTATCTTTCTAGTTCCTTCAGTTGTAACTATTGTCTTAATAACAGCACCATTAGAAGGTAATTTTCCAGTTTCTTTTAAAGAACTTAAAACATAATGTGTTAAAAGTAAACCTGTTTGGTTTCCTGTTAATACTTTATAATTTCCATCTCCTGTATTTACTAACACACCGATTCTATCACAGTCTGGATCTGTACCAAAGATAACATCAGCAGGTTCTTTTTTAGCCATTTCTAGAGCTAATTCAAAAACTTGTGGGAATTCTGGATTTGGATAACTTGTTGTTGGAAAATTACCATCTGGTAATTCTTGTTCCTTTACAACTTTTACATTTTCATATCCTAATTCACTTAATACTCTTCTTACAGGTATGTTACCAGATCCATGAATTGGAGTATAGATTATCTTTAAGTCTTTAGCATTTTCTTTAACTAATTCACTTCTAATTGCTAATCCTTTTACTTTTTCAATATAAGCCTTATCTACATCTTCACCGATATATTGTAATAATCCTTTTTCTAAAGCTTCATTTTCGCTAATTGTTTTTATAGCTTCAAAACTTTCAATATTATTTACTTCACTTATAATCTTGTTTGCTTTAAGATCAGTAACTTGTCCACCAAATTCATCATAAACCTTATAGCCATTATATTGTTTTGGATTATGTGAAGCAGTTATTACTATACCACCTTGACAATTTAAATGTCTAACTGTAAATGATAATACTGGTGTTGGTCTAAGCCCTTCATATAAATAAACTTTAATTCCATTTGCACATAATGTTAATGCTGCAGCCTTAGCAAATTCTTTAGACATATTTCTAGAATCATATGCTATTGAAACAGCTGGTTTTTCAAAGTTATTATTTAGGTAATTAGCAAATCCTTGAGTAGCTTTTGAAACTGTGTAAATGTTCATTCTATTGCTTCCTGCTCCAATAACTCCTCTTAATCCACCTGTACCGAATTCTAAATCTTTATAAAATCTATCTTCTATTTCCTTTTCATCTTTTATGTTACGTAACTCATTCTTAATTTCATCGCTTATTATTGATGAATTTAACCAACTTTCATATTTATCTCTATACACTTATATCCCTCCTTGTCTATTTTACATATATATTATACAACAAATTTAATCTTTTACAATATAAAAGCTATTTTGTTACATATATCGCAAAAAAGGGCACACTTGCCCTTATTCTTGCACTTCCTCTTCTTCATCTTTTTGTAGTTCAGACACTAATTTTCTTTCATTACTTACAGATGCAATTACAGTTTCTAAATCATCTATTATTGATATCTCATTAGCTACTTCTAAGTCTGACATTCTATAAACTGAACCAACAGCACCTTTAGATACATCAATCTTAATTGACTTTGGCAAATCATCTGCAGTACAACTAACTTTTACTACGCCTTTTTCCTTTTGAAGAACCTCACCTTTCTTAGTAAGCCATTCTTCACCAATATATTGAATTGGTACTTCTGATTCAATAGCTTCCTTACAATCAACCTTTTCTAAATCTATATGAAGTATTTTATGAGATACAGGATCTCTTTGAACTTCTTTTACTAAAGCTTTCTCGTTATGACCATCTAAATTAAAATTTAAAAATCCATGTTCTCCAGTTGACGAAAACTCCCTTCCAAGTTCTAGCTCTCCCACTTCAAATAATAAATTTCCAATTTTTTTACCATAAAGAACACCTGGAATCATTCCTTGTCTTCTTTCCTTTTTTGCTTTATTACAAGAGTTTATCTCTCTTTTCTTTAAAACTAAATTATTCAAAATTATTTTCACTCCTTAAATTAAATAAAATTTCTAAATACCTTTTTAATTATTCCAATTTAAGGTGAAAATTATACAAAATTCATGTTTTAAATTTATATTTTATTATTTTCTCTTATAATCATGATCTGATAAATAAATTATATTACCCTCTGTACTTACAGTACTACTATATTCTTCATCAGATATTACTCCAATGCCATTTTTTCTAAGAAGGTGGCAAGTCAAACCTTCACCTTCAATCTTTTTCCCCGTAAAAGTTCCATCATAAACAAAATTACAACCACATGATGGGCTTCCTTCTTTTAAAATAGCTGCAGTAACATTTGCTATCTTTCCAATCTTAACGACTTCTTCTGCACCTCTTATAAAATAATCAGTAACATCTTTCCCGTCATTAGTTATAACTTTTCCTATATTTTTCCCAATTAATTCCTTAGCATTCCCTTGTATTTCAGCTGGATTTCTTGGTGTCATAAGACCACCTAATTGTTCTGGACATATTAATATAGCCTTTCCTTTTTCAAAAAGCCTCAAACAATCTTCATTCAAATTATTTTTCCCACTATATTTGCAGTTTACTCCACATAAGCATGCACTCATCAAATACATAATTATCACCTCTATATAAACTTCACACTAATTATCGCATATATTATTTTTATTTACAAAAATTCTCTTGGAGCACAGCTTTTTTACTATAACTTTTTATATACTCATTATTGTAAAATGAATATACTAGTTGAATGGTCATAAGACACCATATAACAGGTTCACAAATAATTACTCCAAAATATTTCAAGGTAGGAATAAATAATAAAACAAAAACTATTTTACCAATACACTCTATGCAGCTAGATATTAGTGGCACTATTTTTTTACCAATACCTTGTAGTGAATTTCTTAGGTTTAATAATATTCCAAGAACTGGGTAAAATAAAGCATTAATCCTTAAATATCTTGTACCATTATTTAATACATCAACCTCACTAGAACCTGAAATTAAATTTATTAATGATGGTGCTGCAAAATAAATAATAATGAAAATAACTGCTGAAGACACAATAGCATAAATGTTGCAATATCTAACAGCCTTTCTAATACGTTCCCCTTGATTTGCTCCTTTATTTTGCGATACAAAGGTTGATAGAGATACTCCAACAGCTATAACTGCCATCATAAAAAATGCTTGAATTTTTCTTGCTGCAGTATGACCTGCTATAATAAGATAACCAAGTCCATTAATGGATGACTGTAAAATAACAGTACCAGAAGATACAATAGACATCATAAATCCCATAGATAAACCTTGTCCTAATAATTCTCTAAATAATTCTTTGTCTACATTAAAATGTTCTTTCTTTGGTAAAATATTTGGACATCTTTTAATAATATAAATCACACATAAAATTATAGATATACTTTGTGAAACCACTGTAGCTACTGCTGCTCCAGCTATACCCATATGTACATTTGTGATAAATATGATATCCAATCCTATATTTAATATTGATGATATAATTAGAAATATTAATGGAACTATACTATTACCGATTGCCCTTAATAAACCAGCACACAAATTATAACCAAACATTACTATAACAAACAATGTGATAAATGATATATATGAATAAGCTTCATTGATAATATCTTCTGGAGTATTTAATAATTGTAGTAGTGGATATAAAGTTATTTTCGCTATTATGGTAATAATAACGGAAACTACAATTCCAATTATTATTGAACCTGCTACACTCTTTTTTAATCTTTCTTCATTCTTTTCTCCAAAACATCTAGCACAGACTATACTTAATCCATTTCCAATACCTAATGCAAAGCCAATTAGCAAATCATAAACTGCAGCGCAAGCTCCTATAGCTGCTAATGATGTATCTCCCAAACAATTTCCTACTATCATTGTATCAACTGTATTATATAACTGCTGAAACACGTTAGATATAAATAATGGAATTGCAAATAGAACTAAAGACTTCATAATGCTTCCATTTAGCAAATCAACCTGCATATTAAACAACTTACTTTTTTTCTTTACTACAAAATTATTCATAATCTCCCCCTGTAACTCAAATAAAATAACTCTCTCTTCATAGAAAAAGCAGTACACAAAAACGAGTGTACTGCCTTTTCTAATTAGTCTATTCTTCTTCCCATTTGATTTTATCTATATAATAATCAACATAATCTCTACTCATCTTAGGGTTAATTGTATCCTCATGAGCTATTGTTATTGTTGACATAGCTATTGAGTATTTTACTGTATCTCTTAATGAAAGGTTATTCATGTATCCATATCCTACACCTGCAACAAATGAATCACCTGCTCCTGTTGTATTTTTAACAACAACATCACAAGCTTTTATTATTCCTTCTTCAACTCCATTGGTATAGTATACCCCATCTTTATCAAGACTAATATAAACATTTTTTATTCCAAGTGATAAAAAATACTCTCCTGCCTTTTTTAAATCTTCTTTCCCTTTTATCTTAAAACCACAAAGTATTTCTGCTTCATATCTGTTAGGTTTTATTGTATGAAAATATTTTATAAGATGCTTAACTTTTTCTGCTTTTGATGCAGATACTAAATCTAAAATAAAATTAGTTTTACCCTCATAAGTTTTCACTATATGTTCTAACAATTCTGGTGAATCCGTATCTAATACTGTATATTCAGCATTACAGATCACTTCCTTTTTAGAATCAATAAAGTCTTCATCCATTTCTCCTATTGTTTGCATATCAACAATAGCTGAAACCATTTCTCCAGTTTCATCTAATATAGCCATATATGTTGGTGTACTCTTTCCTTCTAATAGTAAACAATGCTCCATATTATAACCAATAAGTTTTGAATGTTCTAATATGTTTCTTCCTTGTTCATCATCACCTATAGTTGAAATAAACTTAGTATTAACTCCAACTCTAGCCATATTCTCTGCAATATTTCTACATACCCCACCTAAAGAAATTTTTATATTGCCTGGTATTGAATCATTAGTAGTATACTTAGATCTGCTAAAACCAATTATATCAACAATTGATGCTCCCAATACTAGTATATATGAATCTTTTTCTTTCATTAACATCTCTCCTGAACCTTCTTTAGTGATTTCGACAATAAATTCATTATAGTAGATTTTATTTAAAAAATAAAGAAATTTTATTTATATTATTTTAATTCTACCATTGTAACGCCATCTCCACCTTCACCATAAACTCCAAGTCTATAACTTTTTACATGTGGATTTCTCTTAAGCATTGTATTAATTGCCTTTCTTAATACTCCTGTTCCTTTTCCATGAACTATAGTAACTTCACCCAAATTAGCCATATACGCCTCATCTAAATATTTATCTGCTCGATAACAAGCTTCCTCTGCATCTAAACCTCTAAGGTCAACTCTACTTTCAACTTGTTTTAAATTCAATTTAATTTCTCTTTTAGCTCTCTTTTTCTCTTCTTTTTTTGTAGAAGTTCCATTGACTTTCCTTAAATCCTTTAGCTTTACACTAATCTTCATAATACCTGCTTCAACTTGTACTTCTCCCTTATTATCAGGCATTGAAACTATTATTACATTTTGATTTAATGATGGAAGGAAAGCATCCATACCAAGAGTTACCTTTTCTATAGCTTCTCCAGTATTTTCTCTTTGTTTATATAATGCATTTTCTTTCTCTTCTAATGAATCTTTAAGCTTCTTTCTTTCCTCTTCAAGTCTCTTTCTGCCGCCACCTTCAATGCCAAGCTTTTCAAGTTCTCTCATAGCTTTAAGTATTTCATCGGCTTCATCCTTAGCATTAGCTATTATCTTTTTAGCTTCTTCTCTTGCATCATTATATGCCTTATCACGAGTCTTATCCAATTTTTTAAGTTTTTCTTCATATACTCTCTTACTCATAGAAAGTTCATGTTTAATTTTTTCAGCTTCTCTTGCATCATTATTAGCTTTTATGCTTTTTTCTTGTAAATCTCTGATTAAATCTTCGAATTGTAAGTTTTCTTTAGAAATACTATTCTTAGCTTTTTCTATAATATAATCATCTAAACCTAACCTCTTACTTATAGCAAAGGCATTAGATTTACCAGGAATACCAATTAATAGTCTATAAGTTGGTCTTAAAGTTTCAATATTGAATTCTACTGATGCATTTTCAACTTCTGGTGTTCTTAATGCATATCCTTTAAGTTCACTGTAGTGAGTTGTTGCTATTATCTCAGTTCCTCTTTCCTTTAATGTTTCTATAATTGAAACAGCAAGAGCAGCACCTTCTGTTGGATCTGTTCCTGCACCAAGTTCATCAAACAATGCTAAAGTATCTCTATCAGCATCTCTCATTATATTAACTATGTTTGTCATATGAGATGAGAATGTTGAAAGACTTTGTTCTATGCTTTGTTCATCACCAATATCTGCATAAACTTCTCTGTAATAATTTATTGACGAACCATCTTTGGCAGGAATTAAAATCCCACTCATACCCATTAAGTGAATAAGACCTACTGTCTTTAAAGTTACTGTTTTACCACCAGTATTAGGCCCTGTAATCATTAATACTTTAAAATTATCGCCAAGATATATATCAGAAGGAATAACTTTATCTTTATCAATTAATGGATGTCTTGCATCAATTAGGTTAAATACACCATTTTCATTCACTTCTGGCATAGAACCTTCAATAGATAATGAATACTTTCCCTTGGCAAAAGTGAAATCAATTGTAAATAATATTTTCATATTACTTATAATTTGATCCACATTGTCTTTAACCTTTCTTGAAAGGTCTGCAAGAATTCTTTCTATTTCGGCCTTCTCTTTCAATTTTAGTTCTTTAATTTCATTATTGATATTAACAAGACTCATAGGCTCAATATAAAATGTTGCCCCTGTAGAACTCGTATCATGTACAAGTCCTGGAACCTGAGATTTATACTCAGATTTTACAGGTAATACATATCTGTCGCCTCTCATTGTATAAATGGCATCTTGAAGATATTTTGCATTACTTCTAACCATTGAGTTAATCTTATCTCTAACCGAAGAATTCTTTTCTTTTAAACTTCTTCTGATATCGTAAAGCTTATTACTTGCCTTATCACTAATTTCTTCCTCGGAAACAATAGCTCTTTCTATATCCTTTTCTAAAGGAGTAATAGGCATTAATATGCCAGCTAAATCTTCTAATCTTTCAAAGCTTTCCTCTTCTTCTTTTCTATTAAAGTATTCTTTTATTTGCCTTGTAGATCTAAGTACATTGCCAACATACAAGAGCTGACCAGCAGTTAATACACCACCTTTTTTAGCTCTACTTACTGCTTCTCTTACATCTATCGTTCCAGCAAAAGGTGGATTTCCTTTTTTTAAAACAAGATTATATGCTTCATATGTTTCTTCTAATGCATTTTTAACATCATAAGCTGATTCATATGGAACAAGCTCCCTTACAAGTTCTTTTCCCCCTGCAGTAACTGCATATTTTTCTAGCTTTGTTTTTATTTTATTGAACTCTAATACTCTTAAAGCTCTTTCATTCATTATTTATTCAACCCCTCTTCTATAACAGCCTTTTGTATAATATTTATTTTCTATATCTGATTTTCCCTCTATCATATCAAATATTCTCATTATATCCTGACTGCTTTCATCCTTAAAATCAACTCTAAAGGTCTTTACTCCCATTGATTTTAATTCTTCTTTTTCGCCAATTAGATTTAAAGCTACACCATTTAAAATATGACTTCTACAGAACACATCTGTCATAACTCTAAATCCTTCATTCTTTTCATCTACAAGAGTAAAACTATCTCTTGTACATGCTAAATTACAACTTTTATCTTTATTCTTACCACCAAAAGTACTTCCAATTGGACAATATTCACTTACCATAAGTTCAGTTTTACCATAAATTTGATAAGCAATTCCACTCGGTGCCTTTTTAAGAATTTCTTTTATTTCTCTTTTGTTAAGTTCTAAACTTAGTGAAACTGTATTTAAATCTCTTCTATAGAAATCTAATGCTTTTGAATTAAATACATTAAGTTTATAATCACCTATTATTTGCATCTTATCTTTATATATATTAATAATACCTGCATTTGAAGTAATTATTCCTTTAATATAGTTTTTACTTTTTTCAATCATACTAACTACAGAATCAAATTCACCTTTAATTATTTCAGGTGTTAAAATATATAAATTAACATTATCTAAATTTTCTATATCTTTAATTTTTAATGCATTTTTTTCTCTACTATAAAGATCTACACCTATATTTTTAATGCCCATCTTTACTAAAGTATCTAGTTGTTCTTTAGTAACACAAGTAACTAATAATCCTAAATTCAAAGGTTCTTTATAGTTATTTTCTATTGCTTTTTCCTCTGAAAGCTTAGGTCTTTTTCTCCTATCCTTTGATAGTACATCCTTTAGTATTTTATCAAATAATTCTCTTCTTAAGTTATTTAATGATGATACTCGTAAAAAGCCATCCTCAAAATCCACAAAATCTATTTCTTCAAACTTATATGGATACCCTCCAGACTTTTCTAAAGATTCAACTATTCTTTCCTTATCTAATGGCTTTCTTTCAGCCCTTTCCACTAAATCTCCAAAAACTTCATATGTCTTATTATTAAATTCTGCTTTTAAAGATATAGGTTCTCCAAGTTTAAATCTTACCTGTCCTTTTAATGAAATCTTTCTATAATATGGCTTAATTTTTTCTTGCAGTCTATCTGAAAGGCTTTTACTTGAAGTTCTATAAATTACTTCGCCCTTTTTATACATTTTAGGAAATAACTCAACTATATCTCCTTTATCAGCCTCTCTAACTTCTCTTCCATTATGTATTATTTTACTTAAAGTAAATCCTTTATTTCCACATCCTATTCCATCACCAATTCCTACAGTGTCAAATAGCTTTACTCTTCCTTTTTCATCAACTTTACCAACTTCGATACCAGTATTTCTTGGTATAGAGAAGCTCATCATATCTTTACCCGAATCTTTTTTTAGATAAGCATTAGCAAAACCACCTCTATTGAATAGCTGTAAAAGGGTTTTCTTTCCTTCTTCTTTATCAAATTTCTTATTTTCTAATTCATTATCTAAAGCATTTCTATAAGTTTCAATAACACCAGCAACATATTCTGGTCTCTTCATTCTTCCTTCAACCTTTAAGGAATAAGCTCCTGATTTTATAATATCTTTTATGTCATCTATTGTACAAGTATCTTTTGTACTTAATAAGTGTCCCTTTTTCTCACCACTATTTTTAGAAACTAATCTATATTCTTGTCTACATGGCTGAGCACACTTACCTCTATTACCACTTCTACTTCCTATCATAGCACTCATTAAACATTGTCCTGAATAAGATACACATAGAGCTCCATGAACAAATATTTCGGTTTCAAGTCCTAAATCCTTTGATATGTATTCTATTTCCTTAAGACTAAGTTCTCTCGATAGAACTACTCTTGTAAAACCTTTATCTCTATAATAAAGAGCACCTTCTCCATTATGAATTGTCATTTGTGTAGATGCGTGTATTTCAAAGTCAGGATACTTTTCTTGAATTAATTCCACAAGACCTGTATCTTGTACAATAAGAGCATTTACACCTATTTCATAAAGATATCCAACATATCTAATAGCTTCTTTCAATTCACTTTCTTTAAGTATTGTATTCATAGTAACATAGACTTCTACACCATAACTATGGCAGTAATCTACCGCTTCCTTCATTGTTTCATTGTCAAACTCAACAGCTTTTGCTCTAGCTGAAAACTTTGGTCCACCTAAATATATTGCATCTGCTCCATTATTAACTGCTGCATAAATACTTTCCATACTTCCAGCAGGAGCTAGTAATTCAACTTTTTTCATGAAATTTTCTCTCCTAAAAATCTTAGTTTATCTCATTGTTCCAATAACTTAAGTTATACCATAAAATCACGATTTATTCCACTTTGCTCCTTATAAATAATAAAAGAAAAAGGGTATGCATCAAGAAAATTAATTTTCTTTGATACACCCCTTTCTTTTTATTTGATTAGAACATTATGTGCTTTTTTCATTCTCACCATCTCAATTTGTGTATCTAATAGCTTTTTCTCTAAATCTGCTATTCTATACTTAGCTGTTCTTAATTCTTGACTTGATCCTTTACCTCTTTCCATTATCATTTTCTTTTCATAATTAGCTCTATCAATTTTCTCCTTTAAAGACTTGATATTCTCTTCTTTACTGTTTAATTCATTCTGTAAAGCTTCTTTTTCTTTTATAGTATTCTCTCTAAGTTCTTCCTCTAATGACTTTTTATTTGCTTGCTCACTTTCTAATTGTTTGTCCCTTTCGCTCAACTTGTATTGAAGATCTTTTATTTCACTATTAATTTGTTTTATTGTTTCATTTAATTGACTATTTTCGACACTTAAATTATTCATTTCATCTTCAACGCCACTTTTAGCATTTTGTAATTCTTTAATTTTATCTTCCAAAAGCTTTTTATCTGATTTTAATGAAAATACCTGTTTCTCGAATTTGTGTTGTCCATTTTTCATTTCTTCAACGCGCTTTAAAAGTTGTTTCTTTTCATTTACTACATACTCTAAATCTTTTTTCATAGATTTTTCACTTAATACTGCTTTATTAAATTCATCCTCTAATGTTTTTCTTTCTTCTTTATATTTATTTATTTTTTTATATGCTTCCTTATTAGAAGCTGTAAGTTCTTTTATATGTTTTAGATTCTTCTCGTCTCTTTGATGATATTCTTTATTCTTTTCATCTAATTTATTTTTTTCTCCAGTTAATAATTTATTACTCTCTCTAAGCTTTGAAATTTCATTTCTCAATTCATTAATTTTATCATTAAGTTGATTTACCAATATCCTCTTTTTTTCTTGAGACTTTTCCGCATTCTCTCTAAGTTCCTTTATTGTATCACTTAATGTTTGATTTCTTTCTTCAAGAGAAATTTTAATTTTCTTCATCTCAATATTTTCTTTATCTGTTTCATTTAGTTCATCAGCAATATTAACAGCTGCTAAAACTGCTGCATCACCTGTACTCAAGAATTTATTTTTACTTGTTATTTCTTTTATTTTCCCATCAACATATTCTGCTATATCAATTAAATACTTTTCGTTATCTTTCCCCTTTAGATTGTAATCTTTCCCATTTATGTTAACTGTAACTTTAACCATAATAACACCTCTTGAAATTATCTTTAAATTAATTATAGGGTATATATTTTTATAAAACAAGCTATACTCCCGTTCTTTAATTAAATTTTAATTTTTTTAAAAGATTATTTTTTACCATTTATTTACTATTTTTTACCAATATGATATTATATTGCTAAAAGGAGGTGTAAATATATGTCCAAATTAAAAAAATCATTTACTTTTTCTATATTTTTAATATTAATTCTTTCACTTGCCTCTGCACTTTATTCGGAAAACAAAATCAATAACAATTCAATCAATATAAAAAATACATTAACCCAAAGCCAAGATGAAGAAGTTCCAAAAAAAGAACCAAAATCATGCAACATAACTTTCGCTGGTGATCTTGTTATGCATATGCCTGTTGTAAATTCTGTTTATGACAAAACTACAGGTACTTATAATTTTGATAGTTGTTTCTCAAAAGTAAAAGATTTTATTTCGAGTTCAGATTACTCAGTATGTAATTCTGAAACATCTTATCTAGGAGAGGGCTCTGAATATTCTGGATATCCTTGTTTCAATACGCCATCATCACTTTTAACTTCATTAAAAAATGTAGGTTTTGATGGGTTAACCTCAGCTCATAATCATTCATTAGATAAGGGTAGTGATGGAATTAATTTAACAACTAAAACAATTAAAGAAAATGGCTTTGATCTTTATGGTTTAAAAGAAGATTATTCAGATAAAAATTATATTGTAAAAGATATTAATGGTATAAAAGTTGGCATAACAGAATATACCTATGCTTCAACTGATGACTTAGGACAAGAAACTCTAAATGGAATCCCAATTCCCTCCGATGTAGAAGATAAAATCAATTATTTTGATTTTGCAAAAATAGATAAAGCAACTAGTGATATGAAAAACACCTTAGATAATATGAAAAAAGACGGTGCTGAATTTACTATTTTCTATATACATTGGGGAAATGAATATCAAAATCTACCTAGTTCAGAACAAGAAACTTTAGCCTATTCACTTAATTCTTTTGGCATTGATGTTATTATCGGCAGTCATCCTCATGTAGTAGAGCCTATAAGAAAAATTACTGATGCTACCTCTGGAAAAGAGACCTTAGTTTGCTATTCACTAGGAAATTTTTTATCTAATCAAAGTGAAGAAACCATAGGCAAAGCAAGAAGCGAAGATGGACTTATGGTAAAACTTGAAATTTATAAAGATACTGATGATAATGTTTCTTTAAAATCTTATGATGCAGAACCTACATGGGTATATAGACATACTGATGACAACGGAAAAATGCAATATTCCATACTACCTGTTGAAGAAATTATTAAGACAGGAGAAGATACTAACTATTCAGCTCCTGTGTTTAACAAAATTCATGATTCCTGCAATGCAACTGAATCTACTATTAATTCATAGAAAAAAAGACTGTATTAAATTATGATACAGTCATACATATTTCATTTAAAATCCTAAAACTTCATATGCTATATATTCTTTATCAAAATGGTACCCTAAAGCTTCTGCTAAAGCAACTGATTCTTTATTTTGAGCATCCCAGCTTGGATACAAACCTTTTTTTAAACATTCTAAGATTAATTTTGCTCCACAGGCTAAAGCTAATTTTCTTCGTCGATAATCCTTTCGAGTATCAATTTCAATTTCTATCCCTTTACTATAGACTGTATATGAAGAAGCACCAGATACAATAACACCATCCTTTACTGCAACTACACCAATACCTCTTTCTTTATAGTCCTTATAATCAACAAATTGTGAACATAAATCTTTTGACCATTCATTACTAATTACTTGATTGTATAATTCTTCATTAACCATACGAAGTTCAAATGATTCATCTATTCTTGATACTATATTATTTAACTTATCCAAATCAAATACATCTGGCTCTTTTTTTATAGCATAACGTTTTACTTTTGTAGCATTCTCTTTATATGCATCTTCTATTAACCTAGCCCATTCTTCATTTTGAGGAATCATAATAATAAAATCACTCTTACAATCTTTCGGTTTATTCTTAATTAGTTCTTTATTAGGCTTACCACTAAAGAAGCAAAAATCTCCTATCAAAATTTGAGCAGATTTAGGTTCATCTATGTTTTCTGCATAAGCTTGTCCCATAATATCTTCTAAGCATGACCAAATTAATGTTTCATTCCAGCCACAAAATAAATGCTCTATACATTTCTTATTAATCACTCTATATACACTCATTATATTATACCTCTATAGCCATAACATAAACTTGACATGGATTCCATTCATCCCAAAGTGTAGAGAAACATTCAAATTCTTTAAAGCCTATTTTTTGATAAAACTTATTAGTCTCATCATATTCATGATACTTACCTTCTTTTACCGTCTTTACTTGCATAAATAAGTATCCATGTTCTTTTGCATATTCGTAACAGACTTTAAATAAATTTTGTCCAATTTTATTTCGATGAAATTCTTTAAGCACGCCCATAACATAAATTTCAACAGTGAATTTACTAGTTTCTTTTAAGGCAATAAAACCTCTTGTACATTCCTCTTCTATATCTGCCCAAAATGGCATATCCTTACTACATTTTACATATTCATCTACACTATCAGGTAATCCAAACCACTCAGGAAGTTTGTTCAATATTTCCCTTGCAATTTTCCTTTTTTTGTCTTTATCCTCAATTCTATATATCATATTTTCCTCCTATATTATTTATCTGAATCTAATAATGCATATACATAAGTATCCCAATAGATTGGATTACCTTTTTCATCTTTACGAGGAGCAAAGTTTTTTCTAAAATGCGCTTCACGCTTCATACCTATTTTCTCCATAAGTTTCCATGATGGAGTATTATCTGGGCAACACTCTGCAAAAATTCTGTGCACTCCATTTTTTAAGAAATACTTAACTACTTCTTTGGCTGCTTCACTTCCATAACCTTTATTCTGATAATTTTCATTCAATACATAACCTAACTCTCTAGAATTAAAATCCCTTTTTCCTAAGTAAATATTACCTATAACCTTATTGCTTTCTTTTAGTTCTATAGCATAAAATTCATCACTTTGTGATCTATACTCAATTTCATCCTTAGCGTGCTCCTCAGTAAAGCCTTCATATCTTTCAAATTCAGCATTAACTCTTTGTAGCATATATTCACATAAATCTTTTTCATCTTTTAATTCAAAATTTCTTATTATTAATCTATTAGTTTCAATTCTCATCTTTATATTCTCCTCTATCCTATCTATTTAATTAAATGTTATTCAAAATTTTATTAGTTATCCTTATACAAATTTTTGCAGATTCATTAACAGATTTATTAAATTCATCCACACCTCCATTTATACTATCCGATACAGTTTTTATTAATAAACATGGCACCTTATTTTTATTACATGTCAGTACAATCCCAGCTGCCTCCATTTCGCAAATATCTGCATTAAAAAGTTTGTGTAACTGTTCTTTTCTTCCTTTATCAGCAATAAACTTATCACCTGATGCACAAATAACTTTTCTTAATGATGGTTCTATTTTAAGTGCCTTATCTAAGATTTCTTTTGTTGTTGGTATATATACAGTTGGATAATTAAGATATCTTCCTACCTCACAATTATCCGCTTCTGAAGTATCAAAATCATAATGAACAACATTCTCCACAATGCATGTTTTGGCTAATTTCATTTTTTGTGTTAAACCACCAACAACACCAAAGTTCACAATTATATCTACATTAAATTGAGATAT
Source organism: Clostridiaceae bacterium (assembly GCA_029219285.1). GTDB lineage: Bacteria > Bacillota > Clostridia > Clostridiales > Clostridiaceae > Clostridium. The sequence continues at coordinate 15,241 of JAQXTC010000131.1, read as the reverse complement.
TAGAAACTGTGTTGTCATAGCTGCTGCAATCTCCCCTGCACCACTATGTACAATAAATAAATTGTTTTCTCCTATCATGCATTTATAAACTGAATAGCCTTTATATTTTGATTCTTCAATTGTTGTTCCTAATTCATTTAGTGCCGCATCTATTTCAACTGCCACAATCATTCCAATGTTCTTCATTCCATCCTCCAACTTTTAAATATCAACATGCTTTTTATCAAATATCATCTAATTTGTAGTTAATATTAACAATTGATTCTCCATTTTCTCCAATCATCTCAACCGATATAGTATCTACTATTGTCTCAAATTGATAATTATTATTTTTAAGTTCTTTATAAGCCAACTCCATTTCCTTAACAGTTTTTAAATTTCCTACTGTCATATGAGGTACATATGGGATATCAACTTTATATTTTTTAAATATTCCTTCATACAATCTATCATGCAAATTAACTATTTCATCATTTCCTTCTTTTACTTTAAGAAATATATAATTTCCATAGCTATCACTACTTTTCTCTATCCCCTTCAACGTCAGCTTAAACTTACTAACCTTATCTAATGAACTACAAATTCCTCTTAAAATTTCTTCATCAGTTAATTCACTCTTAAAAGGAAAAACCAATGTTAAATGGGGTTCTACTAATTTAGCCAAAGGATCGTATTTTATTCTTATTTCATCAATTAATTGTATGTTTTTAAACTTTGGAAAAATCATTATTGTATGTTCTTTCATGTATTAGTACCTCTTAAATATAAGTTTTTAAGTTATCTAACATCTTAATTATTTCCATAATATTATTCATTTCATTATTTTCATCAATTTCAAATTGTATACTTTTATCCCCCTTTGGATAAAGTTGTTAATTAAATATATCTATTTCCGTATTCACCCCTAGCTTTTTCTGTAATCTTTAAAATGAAATCACTTTTTGCTTCAGTATATCCATCACGATCATGTTCATACTTTTTAAAAATGCTTAATTTTAGTTTTCCGTATTCCTTTGCTACTTCTGGGTATTCCCTAAGATAATCTCTAAAATATAACTCATTCCAATCATCTCTATATCTAACATGTAGATGATAGACTTTTTCTGCAAACCCAAATTTTGTGTAGCCCTTATTATAGGTTTGTCTAAACTTTGGTGATGTGGTTGAATTCATAAGCAGCCACCCCATAGATAATAATTTTTGCTTTAATTCATTAATATTAGTTTCCTTTGAAATTTCCATTAGTATATCAACTGTAGGCTTAGCAATTAATCCCTTTACAGATGTACTTCCAATGTGATTAATCCTTAATACTTCTTGTCCAAATTCATCCATTAACTTATTCTTTTCTATTTCATACCAATCTTTATATTTAGGATTGTGCTCTTTAAGAATTATAGGAAAAAGCTGCCATAGCTCTTACAACGTCATTTCACTTAATTCTTTTTTTGGTTCTACTTTTTCTAAATCAATCCAATAACGTTGCAAATATTCATTATCCACTGTATCTAAAACAGTACTTTCATATACTCCACCGTTAGCTATAATTGTTTTACGACTTCCTTCATTATTCTCTTCACATGAAATTAATATTTTATTCAACCCTAATACTTTACAAAATGGTAAAAAATCATGAAGCATTGATGTTGCATATCCCTTTCGTCTTTCACTAGGTCGTATAGAATAACCAATATTTCCGGCAAACTTTTCTAAGTAATCATTAAAATAATGTCTTACTTGAATCATACCTATTATTTTTCTATCTGCTTTTCTCACATAAATATATTGAGAACTCTGCACCCAATTATCAGGAACTGTTTCTTTATCTTCTAAAATTCTATTGAAATTTAGCCAATCCTTTGGATTAGAATGACGTCTTAATGAACCGCATCCATCCATAGAACTTCCTGTCTTTAAAAATTCATTTCTAAAAGCAATTATTTCCTCTGCATATGATTCATTGGGTTTAATTAATATTAAATCTTCCATCCTATTCCTCCCTATTCTACATATTCTTCAAATTATAGCATTTATTTCAATCCAATGCAAAAAAATCAGCCTCAAAGTATTATATACCTTGAGACTTTTATACAATTAATCTATTCCAACTAATTTAATTAACCCTTCAGCTAATGTTTCTCCCCAACATAAATAATCATGACCACTACCAAACTCTTCAAAATCAACTTCATATCCAAGAGAAATCAATGTGTTTTTAAACTCTACATTTGTATCAATCATGGAGACTTTAGGTTCTATACTTCCTACATTTATATAAAACTTAATAGGCATTTTATCTAACTTTTTGAATTGACTACTCATCCATGTAACATTATCATTATTGTAGTCATCTCTTTTATACCAGTATGAACCTGATTGTGATAATACATTACCGAAAACCTCCGAATGTTTCAAAGCAGTATAAGCAGCTTGTAGCCCACCTAAACTATAACCTCCAATAATATTGTCTGCAGATAGTTTAGATATCTTATATTTATCTTTAACAAATTTCACAACTTCATTTACAATAAAATCGGCATAGATATCACTACATTTCATATCTTCTCCTCTTTTTAAAGTAGAATCAATAAATACTGCTATTAATGGTCTTATCTTTTTGCTTGAAATTAAGTTATCTAGAACATTTAATGCTGAAAGAATATTTATATATTCAAAACCATCATTTAATACTAATAATCCATACTCCTTCTTAATATCAAAATCCGCTGGTTTATATATTGTAATATCCCTATCTTCATCTAAAATATCACTGTGTATTTTTAGATGTTCTATACTGCCTTCTACTGATTCTTTATTTTCTTTTATCCATATTTGTGGCTTCGATTTTTCCATAATTACATAAGGTACAAGCTTGTATTTATTATTAATTTTGCCCTTAAAATTCAAATTATTTTTATTAAATTCATCGCCTTCAACATGTCTCCATCTTCTGTTCCAATCCTTATCTAATGGATCATTAGGCGAAAATTGATAGCTAAATCTTATATCTTTTTCTACCTTATAAGCTATATACCAAATACTTGTGCCTTCAATCTTATCCATAATACAATTTTCAAGTTTTCTCATTCCTACTGGTGGTATAAGTACCACATTACTACAAGGTTTCTTTTCTCTATATATAATCGTAACTAAATCATAAACTTCATCATCAGGAATTTTTTCAATTAATGGCGCACCCTTTACTTTTAAATAATCTAAAAATTCATTTTCTGCTTCGTTATTTCCTTTTTGTATTTCTAGTTGTAATCTCTTAATTCTGCTATCTACTCTTGATGTTCTTTCCATTACATTAAACTCCTTTTTTTAAAGCTTAGTTACATTACCTCTTTTGCATTTTTAGGTAAATTATAGACATTTTTTAAATAGTACAAACTATTTTTTGCCTCCTCCTTATTATACTCAAACCCAAATTCATGAGCAATTTCTTTAGATACCTCTTCAAATAACTCACACATTATAAAAACTGAATCCCATACTTTGTTAATCTCTACAGTAGAGTAAGTCTTTAAATATTTATCCCACATTTCTTTGGTAATAAATTTATTTAGATATTTTCCCGATTTCCCTACACTAATTTTAAAATCATTTTTCATTCCTGCATACCATGAAATCATATTTAAAAGTTCTGGTCTTACACAATAATTAATCATATCCATTGCATAGGTAACTTCTTGTCTCCATAGCCCTTTTGCCACATTATTTAAACACCAATGGAACTCATTGCAACATCTAAAGAACAGTTTTCCTGTTGGTTTTTTAACCCAATGATCTTTATCAGAAGCCTCATCTATAACCGGTAAAATATTATCCTTATCCATTAATATCTTTGTAAGTCTATCTTCCTTAACCTCCTTTATACACAAATCTTCTGTCTGAACATGTAAATCCATACGATTACCATCTTTAAATTGAATTAAGTATCCATAGGATTTCTCAATATTACATTCCCATCCCACTATTAAATCCATTTCTTCTGGCTTTTGCATGTATAACCTTTCACCAAAAATATCAATCCAAGATTCATCCTTAATAAAGCTTTCAGTTTCCTTTACAACATAAACCACATCATAATCTTGAAAAATATCCTTATCTGCATTAGGGTTAGTTCTTGAACCATTTAAATACACAGCTCTAATCCTTTCATCTTCCCTAGCTACTCTTAAAATTAACTCCATCATTTCTATCTCAGATCTCATATTATTCCTCCTAACTCACTCATATTCCATTGCATTTTAATTTTCTAAAAGCACTTTATACTAAATGTTAAAAAAAGGACTATTGCTAAATGCTCTAATGGCAAATAGCAATAGTCCTACATATTAAAATTATTCTAAGTTAGTGTATCCCATTAAACTACAATCAACTTCTTTAGCTGCTTCTCTACCTTCTTTTATAGCCCAAACTACTAAAGATTGACCCCTATGCATATCACCTGCTGTAAATACTTTATCTACACTTGTTGCATATTTTCCTGGTTCAGTTAATACATTAGTTCTTGGATTCAAGTCTACATTAAAAGCTTTCGTTACATAACTTTCACTTCCTAAGAATCCTGCAGCTATTAAAACTAAATCAGCTTCCACTGTATACTCTGATCCTTCAACTTCTACCATCATTCTTCTACCAGTCTTTTCGTCTTTCTTAGATTCAAGTTTCACAAGTTTAACTTTGCAAAGATTTCCTGCCTCATTAGCAATAAATTCTTTTACAGTAGTTTGATATACTCTTGGATCATGTCCATAGACTGCTATTGCTTCTTCTTGACCATAGTCTGTTTTGCAGACTCTAGGCCATTCAGGCCATGGATTACTTTCAGTTCTCTCATCTGGAAGTTTTGGCATCATTTCTAATTGAAGTACAGATTCAGCACCATGACGGACACATGTTCCAACACAGTCATTACCTGTATCTCCACCACCAATTACTATTACTTTTTTCCCTTTAGCTGAGATATAAGTTCCTTCTTCTAAATTAGAATTTAATAGACTCTTTGTTGTCGATTTTAAGAAATCAACAGCAAAATATATTCCTTTAGCTTCTCTACCAGGTACTTTTATATCTCTTGGATTTGATGCACCACAAGCTAATATAACACTATCATATTCTTTTATAAGCTTATTAGCCTTATATGTTGAACCTATGTTTGCTCCAGTAATAAACTTAACACCTTCAGCCTTCATAATTCCAACTTTACGTTCAACAACTTGTTTCTCAAGCTTCATATTAGGTATTCCATACATTAATAAGCCACCAACTCTGTCTTCTCTTTCAAAAACAGTAACTTCATGTCCACGTTTATTAAGTTGGTCAGCTGCTGCAAGTCCAGCAGGTCCTGATCCAACAATTGCTATTTTCTTTCCGGTTCTAGTTTTAGGAGGTCTAACTCTTACAGTACCATCTTCATAAGCTTTTTCTATAACACTTTTTTCATTTTCTTTTATTGATATAGGCTTTCCATTAAGTCCACAAGTACATGCAATTTCGCAAGGTGCTGGACATACTCTTGATGTAAATTCTGGGAAACTATTTGTTTTTAATAATCTCTTATAGGCTTGTTCCCAATTTCCTCTATAGATTAAATCATTCCATTCAGGAATTAAATTATGAAGCGGGCATCCTGATACCATACCATTAAAAAGCATACCTGATTGGCAAAAAGGAACTCCACACTCCATACATCTTGCCCCTTGAAGTTTTCTTTTTTCTAATGAAATTGATGAATGGAATTCATTATAATTCTTAATTCTTGATTTTGGCTCAAAGGCCTTATTATCTTCACGTTCATATTCTAAAAATCCAGTAGTCTTACCCATTGTATCTCTTTACCTCCTATTTTCTTGTATTAGCATAGAATGCTTCAATTTGTGCTTGCTCAACGCTTAATCCCTTTTCTTGCATTTGGGCTATAGCTAAAAGCATACGCTTATAATCATGTGGTAATACCTTTTTAAATTTAGGTAAATATTCTTCAAAGTTAGCTAATATTTCTTTACCCTTAGTTGAATTAGTATTCTTAACATGATCTTCAATCATTCCCTTTAACTCTAATACATCATATTTAGAAGTAAGAGGTTCTGCTGAAACCATTTCTTTATTAAGTTTCATATATAGGTCTCTATCTTCATCTAAAACATAAGCAACTCCACCACTCATACCAGCTGCGAAGTTTTTACCAGTTTTCCCCAATATAACAGCACATCCACCAGTCATATATTCACATCCATGTTCACCAACGCCTTCAACAACTGCTGTTGCACCTGAGTTACGAACACAGAATCTTTCACCAGCTACACCATTAATATATACCTTACCACTTGTAGCTCCATATAAAGCAACGTTACCTACAATAATATTTTCATCTTCTTTAAACTTTGAGCCTTTCTTTGGATGAACAACAAGTTTACCACCTGATAATCCCTTACCAAGATAGTCATTAGCATCTCCACTAATTTCAAGAGTTAATCCTTTAGGAATAAATGCCCCAAAGCTTTGTCCTCCACTTCCATTACATTTAACAACAAAAGTATCATCATCTAACTTATCTTCACCATAACGTTTAGTTATTTCAGAACCAAATATTGTACCAAAAGTTCTATCTATATTGGTTACATCAACTTCAATTGTCTTTTTCTGTTTATGTTCTAAAGCAACTTTGAACTTCTTTAATAATATCTTTTCATCAGCTGTTTCTTCTAAATGGAAGTCATAAACTTGTTTATTGTTATATGGCGCTAACTTATAATCTTTGCCTGCAAATGGGTTGTTTATAATAGCTGATAAATCTACTTTATTTGCCTTATTACCACCCTTGTCAGTTTCTTTTTGTTTTAATAGATCAGTTCTTCCTACTAAATCATCCACCTTTTTAATTCCAAGCTTAGCCATATATTCTCTAAGTTCTTCTGCGATGAATCTCATAAAGTTTATTACATATTCAGGCTTACCACAAAATCTCTTTCTAAGTTCTGGATTTTGAGTAGCTATTCCCATTGGACATGTATCTAAATTACATACTCTCATCATTACGCATCCAAGTGAAATAAGCGGTGCTGTTGCAAAACCGAATTCTTCTGCACCAAGTAAAGCAGCAACACAAACATCTCTACCTGTCATAAGTTTACCATCAGTTTCAATAATAACCTTTGATCTTAATCCATTTTTAATTAATGTTTGATGAGTTTCTGCGACACCAAGTTCCCATGGAAGTCCTGCATTATATATAGAGCTTCTTGGAGCTGCACCTGTACCTCCATCAAAGCCTGATACTAATACAACTTGAGCACCAGCTTTAGCAACACCTGCCGCAACCGTACCTACTCCAGCTTCTGATACAAGTTTTACAGAAATTCTTGCATCCTTATTAGCATTTTTACAGTCATAAATCAATTGAGCTAAATCTTCAATTGAATAAATATCATGATGTGGTGGTGGTGATATTAAAGCAACACCAGGAGTTGAATGTCTTGTCTTAGCAATCCAAGGATATACTTTTTTAGCTGGAAGATGGCCACCTTCACCAGGCTTAGCACCTTGAGCCATTTTTATTTGAATTTCCTTAGCACTTACTAAATATTTAGAAGTAACTCCAAATCTACCTGAAGCAACTTGCTTAATTGCTGAGCATCTATTTAGTCCATCCTTACCTACTGTTAATCTATCGTCATCTTCTCCACCTTCACCACTATTAGATTTACCATGAAGTGTGTTCATAGCAATTGCCATAGCTTCATGAGCTTCTTTAGAAATTGATCCATAAGACATAGCTCCAGTTTTGAAACGCTTAACTATAGAGTCAACACTTTCAACTTGCTCTATTGGAATTCCTTCTTCAGGATAATTAAAGTCTAATAGACCTCTAAGATTCACTGCATCAGTTTCTTTGTTTAGGTAATTTGAGTATTCCTTAAACTTCGAATAGTCTCCATTACGAGTAGCCATTTGTAATAAGTGTATAGACTTTGGATTATATAAATGTTCTTCTGCAGCTGCTCTAGCTTTATGGCTTCCAACACTATCAAGTGTTAAGTCTACATTTAACTCTAATGGGTCAAATGCTCTAGTGTGTCTAGCATCAACATCCTCTTCTATATCTTTTATACTAATACCACCAACTCTACTTACTGTATTAGTAAAATATTTATCTATTACATCTTTACCAATACCTATTGCTTCGAAAATTTGTGAACCTTGATATGATTGGATTGTTGAAATACCCATCTTTGATGCTATTTTTACAATTCCATTTAAAATTCCATTATTATAATCATTTACTGCTGCATAATAATCTTTATCAAGCATTTTTAAATCTATAAGTTCTTTAATACTTTCTTGAGCTAAATATGGATTTACTGCACATGCACCATATCCTAACAATGTTGCAAAATGATGTACTTCTCTTGGTTCACCACTTTCCAATATCATTGCCACTTGAGTTCTCTTCTTTGTTTTAACAAGATGTTGTTGAAGAGCTGAAACTGCAAGTAATGATGGAATAGCTACATGGTTTTCATCCACACCTCTATCTGAAAGAATTAAAATATTAAATCCATCAGAATAAGCTCTATCTGTTTCTAAGAATAGGTGTTCAATTGCCTTTTCAAGTGAAGTATTTTTATAATAAGTTATTGGTATAACCTTAACTTTAAATCCTTCTTTATTCATAGTCTTTATTTTTAATAAATCTGTGCTAGTTAAAATAGGATTCTTAACCTTTAACACTCTACAATTTTCAGGTACTTCTTGAAGAAGGTTACCATCTTCACCAATATAAACAGAAGTAGATGTTACAATTTTTTCACGAATTGCATCTATTGGTGGATTAGTTACCTGAGCAAATAATTGCTTAAAGTAATTAAATAATGGTTGATTCTTCTTAGATAATACAGCAAGTGGTGTATCAACACCCATAGCTCCTGTTCCTTCAGCTCCATCTCTAGCCATTGGAAGTATTGAAGTTTTAACTTCTTCATATGTGTATCCAAATGCCTTTTGAAGCATTGCTCTTTGTGCTTCATCATATTCTTCTACTCTAACATTTGGAATATGAAGTTTTTCTAATCTAATAAGATTATTATCAAGCCATTCACCATATGGTTGTTTAGCTGCATAATATTCTTTTAATTCATCATCATCAATAATTTTACCCTTTACAGTATCGACTAAAAGCATTTTACCAGGTCTAAGTCTTTCTTTTACAACAATCTTTGCTGGATCTACTTCTAGTACACCAACTTCAGATGATAGAATTAAATATCCATCTTCAGTAATATAATATCTTGATGGTCTAAGTCCATTTCTATCAAGAACTGCTCCCATAATATCTCCATCGGAGAAAAGAATTGATGCTGGACCATCCCATGGTTCCATCATTGTTGCATAATATTGATAAAAATCTTTTTTACTCTTAGTTATATTATTATTCTTTTCCCATGGTTCTGGGATTGCTATCATTACTGCAAGAGGAAGTGGCATACCACTCATTACTAAAAATTCTAATGTGTTATCAAGCATAGCTGAATCAGAACCTTCTTGATTAACTACAGGTAAAATTTTGTGCATTTGGTCCTTTAGATACTCTGAACACATATTTTCTTCTCTTGCAAGCATCTTATCCGCATTACCTCTAATAGTATTAATTTCACCATTATGTACAATAAATCTATTTGGATGAGCCCTTTGCCAACTTGGATTTGTATTAGTACTAAAACGTGAATGTACTACAGCAATAGCAGATTCATAGTCTTCATCTTGTAAATCTTTAAAGAATTGACGAAGTTGTCCTACTAAAAACATACCCTTGTACACTATTGTTCTGCTTGATAATGAAGGAACATAAGTATCATCATTACTTTGTTCAAACACTCTACGTACAACATATAGTTTTCTATCAAAATCCAATCCTTTTTCTACATTTTTAGGTTTCTTTACAAAGCCTTGCATAATATATGGCATACATTCTAAAGCTTTTTTACCTAGAACCTCAGGAACTGTATCAACTTTTCTCCATCCTAAAAATTCTAATCCTTCTTTTTCAACAATAATCTCAAACATTTTTTTAGCTTGGTTTCTCTTTAGTTCATCTTGTGGAAAGAAAAACATTCCTATTCCATATTCTCTTTCATTGCCAAGATCAATATTTAAGTCTTTTACAGCTTCTTTGAAAAATTTATGCGATATTTGAAGTAATATACCAACACCATCACCTGTTTTTCCTTCAGCATCTTTTCCTGCCCTGTGTTCTAAATGTTCAACAATTTTCAGTGCATTAGCTACAGTTTCATGAGTTTTTATGCCCTTGATATTTACTATAGCCCCAATTCCACAATTATCATGTTCAAACTTAGGATTGTATAAACCACAGTTTGAATCTCCCCCAATTTCTTTCATTTTCATATATTATTATCCTTTCGTGTAATATTATAGTAAATATGTTTTATTTCTAATTATATGTAATTATCTCATTTTTTTCAAGGGCATTTTCTCATTAATTCATACATATTTTTATCGAATAGTTACAATATAGTTCAAATTCCTACTATTTTAATATATTTTCTAATAATATATAAAAAAAAATTCCATCATACTATGACACGTCATAATATGATGGCTTCTATATTTAATTATCTAAGTTCCGCCCCAAACTTATTACTTAAATTCTTTAATATTTTATCATGAATTTTATTTACTTCATTATCATTTAAAGATTTTTTATGATCTCTATATACTATAGCATAAGCTACACTCTTTTTACCTTCTGGAACTTGAACTCCTCTGTAAATATCAAATAATGTAATCTTTTCAACTAGATTTCCACCGGCTCTTTTTATTGTATCTTCAATATCACCAACAAGAACTTCTTCATCTACAAGTACAGCAATATCTCTTGTAGCTGCTGGGAACTTAGGAAGTGGTGTATAGCTTCTCTTTGTATTTGCAGCTTCATATAGTAAGTCTAAATCAAGTTCAGCTACATAACATTCTTTTTCTAATCCATATTCTTCTTGTACATCTGGATGAATTTCTCCAAATACTCCTGCCATTTTTCCTCTTAATTGTATTGCAGCAGTTTTTCCTGGATGGAATGTTGGATTTTCACTTTCTCTAACAAATCTTGCTTTTGTAATACCAAGTCTGTCTAGAACATTTTCAACTACACCCTTAAGATCTAAGAAATCACAATTTCCATACATACCAATAGTTAATGTATTCTTTTCAGTTGGAAGTACATTTTCATCTTCATTCTTTATATATACTTTTCCTATTTCAAAAAGAGCTGCTTCTTCATTGTTTCTTGCATAGTTTCTACCTAATGATTCCATCATTGATGGTAAAGTAGATGTTCTCATCACTGAATAATCTTCTCCAAGTGGATTCTTTATCTTTATAACATCTCTAAGCTTAGAATCTTCTGCTACCTTTATCTTATCAAATACTTTTGGAGAAACAAATGAATAAGAAATAGATTGATTTAATCCTGAATTCACTAAAGTTTCCATAACAACTTCTCTTAATAATTCATTCTTATGTCTATTTTCTCTAAGTGGAGTTACTTCAAATACTGTAGCTGGCACTTTATCATATCCATAAATTCTAGCAACTTCTTCAGCAATATCTTCTCTTATAGCAATATCTATTCTGAAAGTTGGAACAGTTATTTGAAGATTGTCACCTTCAATTTCTGTTTTTAAATCAATTGAATCTAAAGCAGTTTTCATTTCTTCAGCAGTTATTGAAGTTCCTAAGAATTTGTTTATCCAGCTTGAAGAAACAGTCATATGAGATATTTCTTTAACCTTTGGATATACATCTATTGTTCCCTCTACAACTTCACCTGCATTCAGTTCACAAACTAATGCACACGCTCTATCAAGTGCAAGCTTAGCTAAGTTTGGATCTATATCTTTTTCAAATCTTGATGAAGCTTCTGTTCTTAAAGAAATCTTCTTTGAATTTACTCTTATATTAGTTCCATCGAAGTTTGCACATTCAAAAACAACTTCTGTAGTGTCATCTTGAATTTCTGAGTTCAAGCCACCCATAATTCCAGCTAATCCTATAGTTCTATCACCATCTTTTATGCATAAGAATGATGAGTCTAATTCTCTTTCCACTTCATCTAATGTAGTGAATTTTTCTCCATCTTTTGCATTTTCAACTACTATATGACCTTTAGTTAATTCTCTGCTATCATAAGCATGCATTGGTTCACCAATTTCTAGCATAACAAAGTTTGTAATATCAACTATATTATTTATTGGTCTAACACCTGCTTCTAATAATCTCTCTTGCATCCATCCTGGTGATTGAGTTATTTTGACATTCTTTATCTTTCTTGCCATGTATCTGTTACATAAATCACTCTTTATTTCAACTTTTAATTCGTCATTTATGTTTCCTTGACCCTTAACATCAAACTTAGTATTTGGCATTCTATAATTAGTCTTAAGTGCAGCACCTGCTTCTCTAGCCATTCCTAATATACTTAAACAGTCTGGTCTGTTTGAAGTAATTTCAAAATCAAGTATTGCTTTATTTAAGCCTAAATATTTCTTAATATCCATTCCTACTGGAGCATCTTTAGGTAATATCATAAGTCCGTGTACTGGTTCATCACCTGCTATTCCTAATTCTTCTTCAGAACAGAACATACCATTAGAAACTACACCTCTCATTTTACCTTTCTTTATTTCAGTTCCATCTGCTAATATTGACTTATGAAGAGCAACAGGTACATTGTCTCCTTCTTTCATATTAGTAGCTGCAGTAACTATTTGAATAACCTCTTCACCAATATTCACTTGACATACACATAATCTATCTGCATCTGGGTGCTTTTCAATCTTTTCAATGTTACAAACTACAACATTTTTTATATTATCACCTTGAATTTGTAATTCTTCAAGTTGAGAACCTGTTAAAGTTAAGATATCTCCTAATTCTTTAGGTTCAACATTTATATCAACATAATCTTTAATCCAATTAAATGGTACTTTCATTTTTCATCCTCCTCTAGAATTGATTTAAGAATCTCATATCACTTTCATATAATAATCTGATATCATCTAAGCCATAGTTAAGCATAACCATTCTATCAACACCAAATCCGAAAGCAAATCCACTATATACTTCAGGGTCTAATCCACAGTTTCTAAGTACATTTGGATGTACCATACCGCAACCTAACATTTCAATCCATCCTGAATTTTTACACACACTACAACCTTTGCCGCCACAAACGAAACATGTAACATCCATTTCTGCTGATGGTTCAGTGAATGGGAAATGATGTGGTCTAAACTTAGTTTGAACATTTTCTCCAAACATCTTTTTGATAAATAATTCTAATGTTCCTTTTAAATCTGCAAAAGTAACCCCTTTATCTATAACTAACCCTTCCATTTGATAGAATATTGGTGAGTGTGTAGCATCTACTGAGTCAGCTCTATAAACCTTACCTGGAGATATCATTTTTATAGGTGGCTCTTGCTTTTCCATTACTCTTGCTTGAACTGGAGAAGTTTGAGTTCTTAAAAGAACTTTATCATTTATATATAAAGTGTCTTGTTCACTTCTTGCTGGATGATTTTTAGGAATATTTAATAACTCAAAATTATAATGATCATATTCTACTTCTGGACCATCTTCTACTGTAAAGCCCATTGATATGAATATATCTTTCATCTTTTCAACTGTTAATTCTAATGGATGTCTCTTACCAATAACTCTTTTTTTGCCAGGTAAAGTTATATCAATAACTTCACTTTGAAGCTTTTTATTTTTTTCTGCTTCTTTTATTTCTTTTGAGACAGTTTCTAATTTATCTTCTACAACCTTTTTTACGTCATTAACCATCTTACCTACAACTGGTCTTTCTTCTTTTGATAAAGCACCCATTCCTTTTAAAATAGTTGTAAGTTCTCCTTTTTTACCAAGATATTTAACTCTTATATCTTGCAAAGCCGAAGCATCTTTTGCTTCTTCAATTGCTTTTAAAGCAGCTTCTTGAATTTGCATTAATTTGTTTTGAATAAATTTTTCTCCTTCCATATTTTAAAATACATTAGTATTATTTTACATATAAAAAAATCGCCCCTAAAAAGGGACGAATTATCGCGTTACCACCCTACTTCATATTATTACAAACATAATAATACACAGCTCAAATAAATATAACGGTTTTAACCGCTAGCAGCTACTGCATTTTTCACAGCTAGAACTCCTGAGGGAACTTCAACATAACTCTACCTTAAAGAGGCTTCCAGTCCATGACCCCTTCTCCCTGAAAGTTTTATTATGCCTACTTTCTCAATCAATGTTTTTTCTATTATTACTTTCCTATTATACAAGTCTTTTATTGTAGTTTCAAGTGATTTTGACGAACTTTTTCGTATAAAATCACGGAAGTGGCAATTGCAACATTTAAGGATTCGGCACCACCTGGCATTGGAACTTTAACTTTTTTATCAGCAAGACTATAAATTTCTTCGCTTACACCATTACCTTCATTACCAACTGATACAATTACTTTTCCTCTTAAATCCTCTTCAAAAAAATCTTTATCACCTTCTAAAGAAGTTGCCAATAAAGAAAAACCTTCACTTAGTAACTCTTTGGTAAATTGGTTATCTTCAGTATCCATAATTATAGGCACATGAAATAGAGATCCCATTGTAGATCTTATTGTCTTATCATTATATACATCTACAGTTCCTTTTGTTAAAATTATGCCATCAACCCCTGCTGCATGGGCAGTTCTTATTATGGTACCTAAATTCCCTGGATCTTGAACCTTATCACAAAGTAGATAGAAATCGCCTTTTTTAGAATAATCAGCTTTTTTCATAGCAACTACAGCTACTATACCCTGTGGCTTTTCTGTAGAGCATAGTTCTTTTAATAAATTTTCACTTATTTCGTAAATTTTTAAATACTCGTTAGAATAATTCCCTAGGAATGAATCAAATTTTTCTTTTCCCTCACCACTTAACAGCAAATAATCTATTTCAAGTCCAGCTTTAAAAGCTTCTTCAACTAACCTAAAACCTTCAATAATATATTTGGAACTTTTGTTTCTTCCTCTTCTATCTTTTAATTTTTTAGCTTCTTTAAATATTTTGTTGTCCTTACTTTCAATCAGTACCAAAGTTTCACCTCGTCAAAAATTTATTCTGCTATTTTTCTTTCTAGTACAGCTAAATCTCCTGCAGAACCTATAGCAACT
>JAQXTC010000130.1 GCA_029219285.1 Clostridiaceae bacterium | reverse complement strand
ATCTGTGTGCAAAATTGTTGATATACCAATTTCTTCAAAGGAAGATGCTAAAGACATAATGGATAAGTATTTGAGTGAAGTAAATCAAAAAGAAAATATAGAATTTTCATATGAATTTAATAAGTCTAAAGGATATGTTAGAATCATTATGGTAGAATAAGAAATTGATATTTTAGATGCAAGTTATATCATATAAAAAATAAGTTAAAGGGGGAGGACTATGAAAGCAATTAGATTTGCTGTATTTAGTGATTTACACTATGATTTTGTACATGATGCAAATAGGAGAATTATTGAATTTGCAAGAGATGCCAAAGAAAAAAATGTGGATTTTATAATTGGTTTAGGAGATTTATGTTATCCCATTGATAAAAATAGAAATGTCTTAAATACTTTAAAAAGTACAGGGGTACCTTGTTATTTTGCAATAGGAAATCATGATTCAGATACAATTTGTAGAGATAGCATTGTGCACTTTTTAGGGATAAAAAATAATTACTATTCTTTTGAACGAGGAAATATTAAGTTTATTGTATTGGATTCATGTTTTATAAAGAAGCAAGATGGATATGAAGCCTATTTTAAAAAGAATTATAATAAATCGAAAGACAGCTATCCGTATATTCCTCCTTTTGAACTTGAATGGCTTAAAAATGAATTAAAGAGTACACATAAATATTATGTGATATTTTCGCATCATAGTCTCGTTAATGATTTTGCTAAGAGAGGTATTTGTAATCGTGAAGAGGTTAGAAAAATTTTAGAACAATCACGGGAAAAAATTCTATTTTGTATGAATGGACATGATCATGGTGATAAAATTGAAAAGAAAAATGGAATTACTTATTTTACTTTGAATTCTATGTCTTATATATGGCAAGGAATGAAGGAGAATAATACTTATAGTAATGAGATTTTAGCAAAATATCTTTATATGAAAGATTTCATTTTATATGAAGAACCACTTCATGCCATTGTGACAATAAAAGAAGATGGCAGAGTTGAAATTGATGGGATGAAAGGACATTATCAAACGTTAAGGCCAGAAGAAATAGGAATGAGTGACAGTTGGAATGGTGTTACTATAAAACCAGTAGTTTCATCATTAATAATAGAGTAGAGGAGAAGAATTAATGAGTATTAAATATTTACATCATGTATGTATACAAACAAATAATTATGAGGAATCTTTGAGGTTTTACACTGATATTCTAGGATTTGAAATAGTTGAAGAGACTAAAGATTTTCATGGAAGAAGCTATAATACTTGGTTAAAACTAAATTCATTTATGATTGAACTTCAAACAGGAAAAGGATCAAAGTTATTACAGGAATATAGTAAAAATAGTGAAGGAATTGTACATATGTGCTTCTTTATAGATGATATTGAAGAAGAGGTAAAAAGAATTCAAGGTTTAGGATATAATAATTTTGCTATGAAAAATGGTAGTATAATATATGAAGTATTTGGTGGGAAGTTATGTAAGATTAATGCACCAGAAGGAACTATTATTGAAATGCGAGATACTGAAATATAGAAAAGATTCAAAAAAGGCATATTAAAGAAGAAAAATAAAAGATAATGAATTTATTTGTAAAAACAAGGGTAACGCTGTATAATTATATAAGGATTTTTCTTATATTAATTTATACAATGAAAGCTGAGATGAATTTTTGTGAACTATATTAAAAGTAAAATGGTAAGTTCAGAGGGGCGATGTTCTTATATTGATATAAGTAAAGGTATCGGGATATTATTAGTAGTATATGGACATTTAGTTGGTTATAGATATACTTTTGATGAAGGTATGCATTTAAGAGGATTTATATTTTCATTTCATATGCCATTATTCTTTATTATAAGTGGAATTTGTTTATATATGAAATCTAAAAAGGTAGACCTTTCGGTAAATTTAAAAAAACTTGTTAGAAGATTGATAGTACCTTATTTACTTTGGAGTCTAGTATATTTTCTAATATTAATAGGGATAAAAATTGTGAAGTATAATAAAATTGCTGATTTTCACACTAGAATTGTTAATGATTTATATGATACTTTTTCATTGTGTGGGATGGCTCCAATGTGGTTTTTAATAGCATTGTTTTTTGGGGAAATTTTATTTATAGTAACTTGGAAACAGTTTAAGAATAATAACAAAGCATATATAGGTATTATGGTATTAACAATGATGCTAAGCTTAGTATTTAGTGATGTATGTAATTTAGATAGAGCGCAAGAGATATCTATAAAAAAAGATATAGTGATAACTACACTAAGAATACTGCCAACTTATAGCTTCATTTGCTTTGGATATTTACTTGGCGTTTTATTAGATAGAGATAAAATAAAAAAAATTAATCCATTTATTATAGTAACAATAAGCTTAGTATTACTATATGCAACAGATATAATAGGAAAAAAATCTGATAATCTTGTGGATCTCCAGTATTTTATGCTTGGAGATTATGAACAGTATTATATTGCATCATTGTTAGGATCGTTAGGAATTATAGGTATTGCAATAGCTATAAATAAGTTTAAACCTTTAGAATGGATGGGAAGAAATTCACTATTGATTATGATGATTCATTATCCATTTTTGTCTCTAATGAGAATAGACAGATACATAGTAAATATACTTCCTTCTATAAATCAAACATTTTGTGGATCTATTGTGGTTTTAGGTGTTGTAGTTGCTATTTGTGTATTAGGTACATATATTATTAAACATAATAAGGTATTAAACGTATTAAGTTAAATACTAATTAGAAAAAGATTTTTAACTGAGCTGTCATATAACTTAGCAGCTCAGTTTTTTATTATATTAGTTAATTTATCAATAGCTTGTTTTATACGGTCTTTTTCAATACCAGAATAATTTATGACAATAACATGTTTACGTACTAAATCTTTATTATGATAATATTCAGAGAGAAATGATATCTTTATTCCTTTTTCTTTTGCTTTTTCTATAATTTCATCATCAGATATGTTTGTATTTAGCTTTAAAAGAAAGTGTAATCCTGAGTTTTCTTCATTTATAATTATCGATTTCGAAATAGGGCTTTCATTTAAATATTTAAGAATTAAATCTCTCTGATTACGATAAAATACTCTCATTCTATTTATATGTTTTTCAAAATAACCATCAGATATAAATTTGGCTAAGGTATATTGTTCAAAGCTTGATACAGTACACGAATAAAAACTTAATCGTTCATTAAATATCTTTAAAAGCTGTTTTGGAATAACCATATAACTTATACGAAAAGCAGGTGAAAGGCTTTTTGAAAATGTATTTATATATATAACTTTATCGATAATATCAATGCTTTGAAGGGCAGGAATAGGCTTGCCAATTAATCTAAATTCACTATCATAGTCATCTTCTATAATATATCTACTATCTTTTTTTGAAGCCCAACTTAAAAGTTCATATCTTTTAGTTATAGGAGTAACAATACCTGTTGGATAGTGATGAGATGGAGATATATGTATAATATCAGCATTACTTTCTTCTAGTTTATCCATATCAATGCCAGTACTATCTAAAGGAATGTACTGCAATGACACATCATTTACTTCATATATTTTAGAGATTTTTTGATAACCAGGATCTTCTACAGCAAAAACCTTATCTCTTCCTAAAAGCTGAATTATAAGACCATATAAATATTCAGTTCCTGCGCCTATTATAATCTGATCCACATCAACTTGCATACCTCTAAACTCATATAGATACTTAGAAATTGCTTCTCTTAGTTCAATTATTCCTTGCGCTGGTATTACTTTTAATAAATCTTCGTTTTTATCAGTTATAATTTCTCTCATTAATTTTGCCCAAATTGAAAAAGGAAAATTGTCTTGATTTATTTGATTGCTCACAAAGTCAGCGAAATATTTAGAGGAACTCTTTTGTTTAGTAAGTGAAGTCTTAGAAGAATTTAAAGATTGTTTTATATTTATGCTTATATCAGAAACAAAGTAACCTTTCTTTTCTAAGGAATAAAGATAACCTTCAGAGACTAGCTGTGTATATGTATTCTTAACTGTGATAGTACTTATGCCAAGATTTTTAGAAAAGCTACGTATTGATGGTAATTTGGCGTCTTTCTTTAAGTTACCTGAAAGGATATCGGATTTTATCAATTCATATAACTGTTCATATAAACTAGTACTGCAATCGTCATTTAATGTATAAGTTAGCATATTATCACCCCAATTATAAATCTATCTGTGTATATAAAATATAAATAAACTGCTTATTTTAATATTATCAGATAAGACTATAATAACAATTAATGTAATTAATTGCAAAGGAGGGAGCGTGTTTTATATAAAGGCATGCGAAATAAGTATATGAATAATGAGAGATATGAGTTAAATAAGGAACTTGCACAAATGTTGAAAGGAGGAGTAATAATGGATGTTACTACTCCAGAACAAGCAAAGATAGCTGAAAAGGCAGGAGCTTGTGCAGTTATGGCACTAGAACGTATTCCAGCAGATATACGTGCAGCGGGGGGAGTATCTAGGATGAGTGATCCTAAAATGATTAAGGAAATTCAAGAAGCTGTAAGTATTCCTGTTATGGCAAAATGCCGTATTGGACATTTTGCTGAAGCACAAATATTAGAAGCTATAGAAATTGATTATATTGATGAAAGTGAAGTTTTATCACCTGCAGATGATATTAATCATATTGATAAAACTAAATTTAAAGTACCATTTGTATGTGGAGCAAAAGATTTAGGAGAAGCACTTAGAAGAATAAATGAAGGTGCAAGTATGATTAGAACTAAGGGTGAACCTGGTACTGGAGATATAATTCAAGCTGTTACCCATATGAGAAAAATTAATAAAGAAATTGCTAAGTTAACTGCTTTAAGAGAAGAGGAATTATATGAGGCAGCCAAGGAATTACAAGTACCTTATGATTTAGTATTGTATGTACATAAAGAAGGTAAGCTTCCTGTAGTTAATTTTGCAGCTGGAGGAGTAGCAACACCTGCAGATGCAGCTCTAATGATGCAGTTAGGTGCAGAAGGAGTTTTTGTTGGTTCTGGAATATTCAAATCAGGAAATCCTGAAAAAAGAGCAAATGCAATTGTAAAGGCTGTTACTAATTATAATAACCCTAAGATACTAGCAGAGCTTTCAGAGGATTTAGGAGAAGCCATGGTTGGTATTAATGAAGAGGAAATAGAAATATTAATGGCTGAAAGAGGAAAGTAAAATGAAAATTGGAGTTTTAGCTCTTCAAGGAGCATTTAAAGAGCATATTGATATGCTTGAGTCATTAGGAATTCAGTGCTATGAATTAAGGAAAAAAGAAGATTTGGAAAACGATTTTGATGGACTAGTATTACCAGGTGGAGAAAGTACAGTTCAAGGTAGGTTATTAAAAGAATTAGGAATGCTTGATATATTAAGAAGTAGGATTAAAGAAGGTATGCCTGTTTTGGCAACTTGTGCAGG
>JAQXTC010000129.1 GCA_029219285.1 Clostridiaceae bacterium | reverse complement strand
TATTAGTCCTGTATTGGATTTATATGATAGATATCCAGTTGGATTTGCTATATCAGAAAGAAATGATACTGCATTAACAAATGCTACTTTAGAAATGGCTCACAATGCTTATCCTAATGCAACTCCTTTATACCATAGTGACAGAGGCTTTACAATCATCAGAACCTACAGTATATCCAATCAAGCAAGCAAATAAATATGTGAAATTTGGGGCTAATATAGAACAAAAGAAAACACGAATATTACAACAGATAACAAAAAAATAACCAGCACAAATTGCTGGTTATCATAATAACTATAATTTAATTATTTTCCTTGTCTACTTGACAAGGGATGAATCAAAGCTCCTTTTTTTATTTCTTTTAAGAAATTCTGAAAGAATTTCATCCTAAATTCTTAATTATTAAAGTTTTAAATCTTTAAATAAATCCCCAAGTGTAACTCCATCTTCATCATCATTATATTGAAGATATTCCTTACTCTTTTCATCCGCATCTTTAATGCTTAATGATAATCTCTTTTCTTCTTTATCTATACTTAATACTTTAACTTTAACATTTTGACCTACTTTCAATACATCTGAAGGTTTAGCTATATTTTCATCTGTTATTTCTGAGATATGAACTAACCCTTCTATTCCTGGTAAAATTTCAATAAAAGCTCCAAAGGAAGTTAGTCTAACAACTTTACCTTCAAAAATTTCTCCATCTCTTATTGCATCTCCATGGACTGTCCAAGGTTCTTTTGCTACATCTTTAAGAACAAGAGCAAGTCTTTCTTTTTCTGTATCTATTTCTCCAATAAACACTTCAACCTTATCTCCTACCTTAACTACATCTTCAACCTTATTTACTCTTTCCCAAGATAAATCATTAATATGAATTAATCCTTCTACTCCACCAATATCAACAAAAGCTCCAAATTTAGCTATTCTTGTTACTGTTCCTTCTCTTTTTTCACCTGATTTTAATGAAGCCCATATCGCTTTCTTATTCTTAATATATTCAGCTTCTTCTATTACCCTTCTTGATGCTACAACTTTTTTATTTCTGAAGTCTAATTCTATAAGTTTAACTTCTAAACTTTTCCCTACAAAAGTTTCAAATTGTACTCTTTCTCTTGAAAGTTGAGAACCTGGAATAAATACTCTAGTTGATCCATAATAAGATACAACCCCACCTTTTACAACTTCCTTAACTGTTACAGTTATAACTTCTTCGTTATTGAAAGCATTTTTTAAATCATCTTTTTCTGTAACTGCCAATGCTTTAACTCTTGAAAGAAGAACATATCCTTCACCATCATTAGGAGAAACTACATAAACATCTAATTCATCTCCTGGTTGAACTATTTCTGAAGGGGCTTTATCATCAAAGCTTAATTCCTCTCTTGTAATTACACCATCAAAAGCATAATTTATATTAACAGTAACTTCTTTATCTGTTACATCAATAACCTTTCCCTTTAATATATCACCTTGGCTTATTCTCTTAACATCATAATCAGCCAATAAATTTTCCATGCTATTTATTTCGTTTTCCATTAAATATCACTCCTATTTTACATAATGTAATACTAATTATATTATATCATAAACATTCTTAAATTTACTTTAAGTTATTTCCACTAGTAGTTATTAATCCCCTAATTTGTTGTATAATATAAGATATAACAAAAATTAAATATGAGAGGAGTGAGTATAATAACAAAACTAACAAAAAAAATATTATTTACTTTTGTACTTACTTTAATATTTAGTATTTCTAATTTTGCCTTTGATTCATTATCAATTTTTACGAACAATCATGCTATTATAACAGTTCAAGCAAAAAGCAATGGCAGTAGCAGTAAATCAAGTAGTAAATCAAGTAGCAAAAGTTCTTCCTCTGGATTTAAATCTGGAAGCTATAAGAGCACTGATTCTAGTAAAGATAGTAATAAATCTAGTAAAAATAGTTCTAATTCTAATAGTAGTGATTTTAAATCAGGTAGCTATTCAAGTTCTAGTAATAATAGCTCAAGCGGAAATGACTTTAAATCTGGTTCATATTCATCGTCATCATCAGATGATAATTCATCTAAAAATTCATCTAATAGCTCTGGCGGAAGTTCTGGTAGTTACAGTAGTGGTGGCAGATCCTCTGGAAGCTCTTGGTTCTTTTTCGGCGGTGGACACAGACACTCTAGTAGCATGTTAGGATTAGTAATTAAACTTGCAATTATATTTATAATTGCTATTATAATAATAAAAATTTACTTAAGATATAAACGTAAATAATTAGGAGGTATTTTTATGGGAATTTTTTCAAGAATGTCAAATATGGTAAAGGCTAAAGTAAATAATACTTTAGATGAACTTGAGAATCCAATTGAATTATTAGATCAAAAATTAAGAGATATGGAAGATCAACTTAGCAAAGCAAAATTAAGTTCTGCTCAAGTTTTAGGAAATGTTCATGAAATCGAAAAGAAAATGGATTTAGCCCAAAAGGAATCTGTTGACTTTGAATCAAAAGTTAAATTAGCATTGTCTAAAGGAAATGAAGATTTAGCAAAAAGAGCTTTAGCTAAAAAAGTGGATGCAGATAAAAAGTATGAATCATTAAAAAGTACTTATGAATCAGCAAAAGTCCAAGCTGAAACTCTTAAAAAGAATTTAAAGGCTCTTCAAGATGAAATTGATAAAACAAGAAATTATAGAGATGAAGCAGCTGCAAGATATGCCAATGCTCAAGCTTCAGAAAAAGTGAATGAAGTTCTTGCTGATGTCAAAACAAAATCTAATTCAATTCAAATTGACAATATAGAAAAGAAAATAGCTAAGAAAGAAGCCTTAGCTCAAGGTTTAAATGACTTAAGAGATGTTGATGATTTCGATAGTGAATTTGCAAAGCTTGATGAAGTTGATTTAGATGCAGAACTAGAAAAATATAAAAATAACTAGGTGAAACCATGGCTAAAGATTTAGACTTTATAGAAAGTGAAAGAAAAAGCATAGGTAAAATTTATACAGATATTAGCTATGCTATAAATGAAATTTCGCCCTTTATTGAAACTAATGAATTAAAGAAAAGAAGATACTATACTAGAGTAGGAATCTTAAAAGACTATATTGATTTATTAGATTCAACAGAATGCGATGCTAAGAAAAAATCAATATTAAATAAGCTTAAAAGTAATGATAGAATTAAAGAACTGCAAAATTTTAAAAATAATAACAGCAAAATATTCCACCAACTACAAAATTGTTCAAATTGCCAATGTTTAAATTGCTCTTTTGAATGTAGATTCAAAGGTTGTAGTGGATGTAAAGATGGTTCATTTTTAAAAGCTTGTGATAAAGAAGAAATTAATGTTAGAACTTATGAAAGCTTCAATATTGATTTGACAAACAATGATACAGGTCGTTCAAGTAAATACAAAGTACTTGCAACTGTTGAAAACTGCAAATTAGATAAGTTATATATTTTACTAGAAAATCTATATGATACAAGTGATAAATTAATACTTTATTATTATCCTGGTTTAAAATCTGATGATTTCGGTGAAATAACAAATCAACAGGAATTTGATACTGTTGTTCAAGCATATCAACAAATGGATTATTAAAAAAGGACTACCACTTTTGTGGTAGCCTTTTTACCTATTTCTTTAATTTTTTCAATTCACTATAACAATATTCAATAATATCACTTCTCTTAATTATTCCTATAAAAATACCATTATCATCTACAACTGGTACAAAATTTTGGTTAACTGCTAAATTTATAAGATTTTCAATATCCGAATTTATTGTTACACTCTTATGTACTACTTTTCTTGGAACATCTTTAACTTTAACTGTTTCTGAATTTTTAAAATTTAGATCTGGAGTATTTTTTAATTTCCATAATAAATCCCCTTCGGTTAATGTTCCAACATATTTACCCTGCTTGTTAATTAACGGAATGGCTGTATATCCGTGATGCTCCATTCTCTCCATTACTTGTCTCATTGTTGCCTCAGAATTTTCGCATACTACTTCATTCTTAGGTGTAAGAAAAAATGCTATATTCATAACTCTCCCCTTTGGTTACTAAAATACTTATCTGTATACTACTATTTTATCATAAAATAGCAAATTTCGTTGTAATTATAAAAAATCTATTATTATTTTATATCTATGCCAGCAAGCTTCATTAAGTATACAGCATTCTGAGTAGTACTCTTACCCCTTCTTAATTTGTAATCAAAGCATATCTTGTTATCTTTATAGAATTCTCTGAAATTATAATTTTCAACTTCCTTCATTTCTCCTTCAAGATCACATAATTCTAAATCATGAGTGGACAAAAGTCCCATAGCACCACTCTCTGCAAGTTGTTTGACAAGCACTGTAGCACCTGTATGTCTATCTTTAGAATTAGTACCCTTAAATATTTCATCAAGAAGAAAGAATAATTTTTCTCCTTTTCTTGAAGCTTCAATTAATAGTTTAATTCTTAATATTTCTGCATAAAATGAAGATATACTTTCTTCCAAGTTATCTTTAGTCCTCATACATGTATAGACATTCATTATGCTACATTTAAAAGATTTTGCACAACTTGGAGCGCCAATGTAACTTAAAATAAGATTTATTCCAACTGTTCTTAAAAATGTACTCTTACCAGACATATTAGATCCTGTAATTAATGTAATTTGTTTTGGTTTTTCAAGTTTATAATCATTTGCTACAGCTCTTTCTCCTATTAACGGATGTGCTATTTCATTCCCAACAACTTGTTGTTTTTCTGTAATCTCAGAATAGCACCAATCATCATGATCAAATGCTAAATTGGAAATACTAGATATAGCTTCAACTTCAACCATAACATCAAGCCAATTTTCAATTTTATTTCCATTTATCTCTCTCCACTTATTTAAATTCAATAATATAAATACATCAGCAAAGAAAATTATGTTTAATAAAAAGAAATATGCATTTCCCCATGAATCTCCTACCCATCCTAAAAGATTAGATAACTTCTTCATTTCATTACTACATGAAGTAGCATTATTTTCATTTAATCTACTTTTCAATTCATTTAAATACTCACTTTTAAATTCTTCTTCTTCAATTAAAGTTAAAATATTAGTATAAGCTTTTACGCTATTCTTCATTGAATTAAATAATAATATTACTTCTTTTATGTCTCTAGTTAATAACTTTACAACTGCAAAGTTAACCATAAAATCTAATATTAGAAATGACAAAGGTATCATTTTAGTTATTACCATAAATAACATACAAAGAGTAATAGCAATAAATATGCTAGCTACACAAATTTTCACTTTTTCATTACCTTGGGATTTTTCTTTTCCCCACTTAATTAAATCATCAAGATTTTCATTTTTCTTCTTTTTAAATGTAGAATTAACATAAAGTTTTTCTCTCCACTTTACCTTTTCTCCTAATTCTTTTATTGCGTCTTGTTTTATCTTAATTTCTTCTCTTGTTGGCATATTATTTAATGCTAGATGCTCTCCAAGCCTCTTTCTACCTGCACTTGTTCTAGTAGAATTTATCATTTGGAATAATGAGTTCTGCCCAAAAATATCTAAATCAGCAGCAAACGAATGTCCTTCTTCTAATAAATCTTCACCTTTATCTTCTTCTTTTCTATATTCACCATTTAATCTCTTCATTCCTTTTTCATTAAATTCTAAAAGATTTTCTGTATTTTCTTTCTTATTAATTATTTTTCCATGCAATAATGCTATAACTAAAAATATTAATAATGTTATTGTTAATGATATACCACCAATGAATAGTCCATTATCTTTATATACTTTATAAGATAATGCTAATCCTAATACTAATACAATAAGCCTTCCCCATGCAATTTGACCTATTAACTTATCTAAACTTTTAATTTCATCATTATATTTTTTTATATTCTCATCATAAAATTTTTCTGCTCTACTCATAATACACCTCATATTCTCTTTATATTTATACCTTATCATACTAAGGAACAAAATCCAATATATGTTATCTCCATTTGGAACTAATGTTAAAAAAATAAGGCAATTAATATCTAATATTGCAAGAAATTAATTACCTTTATAATTATGTATGCTACTTTACAATATTCTTATGCGCCTAAAGCTCCTAATATCTTATCGTAGTTTTCTTTCATAGCTTCTATATATGTTTTTCCTTCCACCTTAGTTTCTAAAGTATATATTGGTATAACCTTTGCTCCTACTTCATTTGCTAATGTATCTGAAGTTTTTTGAGATTCAGTTCCTTCAGAGAAAATAGTTTTTATATCATTCTGTTTGCAATAACTAACTAAATCCTCCATTGTTTTGAATGTAGCTTCACCTTCATCATTAGATAAACCATTAATGGATCGCTGAGTCACTTCCCACTCTCTACACAAGTATCCAAAAGCTTCGTGACTTGTTATAAATGTTTTTCCCTTTACTTTTGCAAATTTAGGTGAATACTCATCATATAAATTATTTAGTTGTTTTATATATTTATTATAATTTTCTTCATAATAATCTGCATTATCAGAATCAGCCTCTATTAAGGCATCTTTTATATTAGTACATTGATTTTCAGCTTCTTTAATACTTAACCATAAATGTGGATCTTCTTTGTCATCTTCTGTTCTCACATTTGCATTTTTACTTGTATCTACTAATTTAATTTTACTATCATCTTCAACAGCTTCATTTACCCAACTCTCAAGACCTAATCCATTATATATTAGTAATTTTCTCTTCATTATTTCTTTTTTATCAGAAGGACTAAAATCAAAATCATGTGGTTCCATATTATCTTTTACCACCGTATAAACATCAACTTTATCCCCACCAATTGCTTCTGTAAATTCAGATAAAGTACTAATTGATACAGAAACTTTTAATTTATCATTATTTGCAGAATCATCAATATTTCCACACCCCACAAAACTAATAAGAATAGCTAGTAGTATAGCTAATTTACAAAATATTTTTCTCATATTT
The DNA here is from genome assembly GCA_029219285.1 of Clostridiaceae bacterium. Classification (GTDB taxonomy): domain Bacteria; phylum Bacillota; class Clostridia; order Clostridiales; family Clostridiaceae; genus Clostridium. The sequence goes on along the minus strand of JAQXTC010000129.1, from coordinate 13,191 downwards.
CTTCTCCTTGTTGCATATCATTTGCATAAACTATAGTTTATTCTATAGCATCGATATATTATTGTCAACTAATGTAATAAAATTGAAATCTATGTTATTGTGTCGTAATATTTTCTCCTCTAAATCATGACATGTAAATAGTATTACCTGCCCCTTAATCTTATTATTTATTAGTAATAACCCTTTTTCTCTTCTTTTATTATCATACTGAACAAAAGCATCATCTAATATTATTGGACATTTCTCATTATTAAATAATAACTGAATAAATGCTAATCTCAATGAGAGATACAACTGATCTAGAGCACCATTACTTAAATAATTCCCTTTAAATAGACTATTACCATCTCTAACTGTCATATCATAATTTTCATCGATTAGAACTTCTCCATATTTATTATCAGTAAGGAACTTAAAATTCTCTAATATACTACTATTAAGTTTAGGCCCTATTTCTCTTCTTAGCTCATTAAATGACTCTTTCATTGTTTCTATTGCAATATCAAGTGCTTTTAAATAGTTTTCTTCCTTTTTAACTTTTTCTTCTACTAAATTCATCTCTTCTTCTATTTCAATAATATTTCTTTTCCCAATTAACCTTGTATTTATCTTATTTTCAATATCTTTTATATTCTTCTCGCACTCAATAAGATTTTTAGATTTATTTTTTTCTTCTAATTCTATTTCTTCCTCAGATTCATAAGAAAATTCATTATTATCATTTATAATATCCTTTAATTCCTCTCTGATAGAATCAATATCTCTATCTTTTAACAGAACTTTATATGTTTCTTCCATGGAATTTAAGTTATTATGAACTTCTCTATACTTTTTAAGTTTATCCTTATATTCTTTAATATAAACCTCAATATCTAATAAATTACCCAAATCAAGATCCATAATATCTAATTTATCTTTTAATATTTTTTCTTTATATTCAATATCTTTACTTAATTCTTGTATGACTTTGTTTTTTTCAATCCTCTTTTCATCTAATGCATCTATTCTTACCTTCAATTTTTCATATAAATTAATTTTATCTAAAACTTCATCTATATCTTTAGAATTTGATACATTAAACAATGATTTAATTACTTCATTATTCATAGAATATTCTTGAGCAATATCTTCATACTCTTTATCTTGCAAAAGCTTATTCTTTTCTTGAATTCTTACTAATGCTCTATTTTCATAATCTTTAAAGCTTTCATATTGCCTTAAGGCTTTCATAAGTGCCTTATAATCATTAACCTTTACCATTTTCATATATTGGTTTAATGTGTCTTCTATATTTTCTATATCTTTTGATGCATATTGAATTTCTTTCTTAATCTTAATATTTTCATTTAACTTTGTAAGATTAAGATAACTACTTCCTAATGTAAAAATTCCTGCAATTAATATCAGTGTACCTATTATTGATAAAGGTATCCCCATAAAGATTAAAGAAAAACCTACAATTCCCGCTACTACACCTATTGATAGTGAAATTTTATTTTTTAACACTCTATCATCTAGGTTTATTTCTGTATCGTTATTCTCAGCCATAGATTTTAAATTTATTAATTTTTCTTCATAATTTTTCAATGTACTTTCTATATCATCGCCAATATCCTCTAAAACAAGAAGATCTTTAAATATTTCTTTCTTATTCCTTAAATCACTTTCATCATTATTTATTGATTCTTTTATACTATTAATATATTGTATCTTTTCACTTAGTGATTTTTGTTCATATTTAAGTTTTGTAACATTATCTTTAATGCCTTCTCCAAAAAGTTCTAAGTATTTATACTTTTCATATTCAATATTTATTGTTTTTAAATCAGCATTAAGTTTATCTGCTTCTTCTTTGCATTCATTAAGCTTATCTAGTAAAGCAAGGTAAGCTATATTCTCTTCTTTTAGATTATCAATAAAAGTTTCATCAATTATATCTTTACCATTACTCAAACCGCTTGTAAGCTTCTTTTCTTCATTTCTTAATTCTTCAGATTTTTTTAGATACTCTGTTATTTCTTTATATTCTTTTTGAAGCTTAATTTTCTTCAAATATTTTTTATAAACTTCAAGCTTATCTATCTCTATTATTAAATTTTTTCTCCTTTCTTTTTCAGAAAGTAATTCTTGTTCCCATGATAAATTTTTTTCAGCTAAATTATATGCTTCATATCGTTCTTCTGTTAATAGAGACTTATATTTTTTTAGTTTATCTAGACTACCAGTACCTCTTGTTGTTGTTACACTTTTCTTTAATACTTCAAGTTTTTCTATTGCTTTTGCTGCAGGTAATTCATTTTCAGCACAACCAAAAAGACCAGTTATCTTTTCCATTATTTCTTCTTCTTTATCTTTTTTCACCTGAACTCCAAGCTGACCAATAAATAAAGTTTTTTCAAAAGTTGATTTATTTACTCCAAGGAAATATTTTCCTGGTTCTTCTTTATTAATTTCTTTTTGCTCTTCACCAGTTAAATAATCTAAAATAACTGACGAATCGTCCTTTTTAGTTTTTCCGAAACTTCTTTTTATAATATATGTTTTGTCTTCATGCTCAACCAAAAGCTCACCTTTGGAAACACTACCATTAAATGAAGCGAAACGTATTCTTTCACTCTCTCCCTTAACTCTTTTGGATGACATTCCATATAGCATACATTTTAAGAAAGATTCTATTCTGCTTTTACCTCTTTCATTTTCTCCATATATTACATTCATTCCATCATGAAATTTTATTATCTTATTTTCTAATCCTGCAAAACTTTCAATTCTTGCTTCTTTAATAATCATCTAAACTAACCTCCCCATCTGAAAGGCTTGAAATACCCAATTTTAGTGCCATCATAACACATTCTTTTTCTTCTTGAGATTCTAATTCTTCATATTTATTAATCAACTTTTTAGCAAATATGGACTTTACCGAATATCCCTTAGTTATTTCCTCTAAGTTTAATTTTATTTTAGTATTATTGATTATTTTGCAAAAATAGAATTCTTTTTTAATTCTTTCTAACAATATCTTTTCATCAATATTAAACTCTCTTGAAACTTCGCCTTTTAAAATAATCTTATAAAAATTATTTTTTCTATACTTCTTCTCAATAGAGTTTATAATTATATTAGCTGCTTCCTCATGTGTAAAAACATTACTTAAATCTATTTCAACTTCTTCATAATTTCTTTTAGATATTCTTAAAAAATCTAAGTCAACAATACCTTTTGAGACATATCCAAATATTATTCCCTTGTCATGAAGTTCATCAAAACCTCTCCCCTGTGGGCATCCACTATAAGCATAGTAAGTATTCCCCGACTTTTGTATTCCACTAAAACTGTGTCTATGACCTAATGCTATATAATCTAAATTACTGTTTTGTATTTCATTTATAGTAATTGGGTTATATTCATTTCCATCTTTAGATGCTGCTATTTCACCATGCATAACCATTAAATTAATCTTTTCTTCATCACACTTAAAATTTTCAAGCATAGATTTTCTTATATACTTATCATTAAATGCCGCTCCCCATACACATACACCTAATTCATTTAATTCAACTTTTTCAATACTTCCCTTAAAAATATGAACGCAACTTGGCCAATTTATTAGTTTGTAAAAAGAGTTTGTTGAATATGGATCATGATTTCCTGGACTTATAAAAACTTTTGTATTCTCAATCTTTTTTAAAGACTCTTCTATAAAATACAAAGTTTCCTTACTTACTGTATAATTGTCAAAAATATCCCCTGCTAAAAGTAAAATATCCACAGCCTCATTTATGCATATGTTTATAACTTTTGTAAAAACTTCCTTTAATTCTTCTCTATTAATTTTACTTTGATTTTCTCCTACATCTTTAAATGGCGTATCAAAGTGAAAATCCGCTGCATGAAGAATTTTAATTTTTTTCATATAGAACACCTTTCTTAATCGAACTTTTGTTCTTATTTTATCATATCTTATACACAAGAAAAAGAGGATGACTTATGTCATCCTCTTCCGATAGAAGAATAATTTAAGTTAAAATTTTGTTGGTGTAATTTCCACAAATATTTTACTTAATCCTTCTGTAAGGTTAGTAGGTGTTTACTTTATCTTACTTTCGTATTCCTCTACCATTCTTTTTACCATTTCGCCACCTACGGAACCACATTGTCTAGAACTTAAGTTACCATTATAATCTGAAAATGGAACTCCTAATTCTTGAGCAACCTCATTTTTAAATGCTGCTAGACCATTCTTTGCTTCTGGAACTAATGCTTTGTTTGACATTGTTAATCCCTCCTTAGCTTACGGCTATTGTAAGTTTATTAAGTTTCCTCAACCAACTTACACTATTATAATGTGCATATTAGCTTTTTATATTCCTGAAAATTTTATCTATATAAACCATTTTTATCTTATGGAATTCTTAACAATTGTCCAACATAAATTAAGTTTGGATTTGATATTCCATTTAAATTTGCTATGGCACTTACTGTTGTCCCATATCTTTTAGCTATTTCTGATAATGTGTCACCTGATCTTACTTTATAAGTTATTGTGCCTCCAGAACTACTTCCTCCATTGTCTGGAATCTTCAAAACTTCTCCAGCATAAATTAAATTTGGATTTGATATTCCATTTATACTTGTAAGTGTACTAACTGTTGTACCAAATTTCTGTGCTATTTCTGATAAAGTATCTCCATAAACTACAGTATAGTAAATATAGCTACCAGGTGTTGGTGTTGGCGGAACTGGTGTTGGTGCTGGACCAATAATAATCTCCCTCATAAATCCGTCTAAATCTACTGCACCTGAAATACCAGCAACACTACCTGATTCACTATATTGAAAACCAATCCAATTATTCCATACTGCATTATTTTTCGGAGTATTTACTCCATACTCAGCAATCCAAACTGGATATCTTGATAATTCATTTGTGATATAAGTGTTAGCAAAATAGGTATCGGTATATACCACAACATCTTTACCAGTCAACTCTGATACTCTATTCAAAAAAGTAATTGCTCTTGATGTTAATTCTTGTGGCGAAAATCCACTTGTTATTTCTAAATCAATTGCATATCTACAATTGGGTTTCCTATTCCCAACCGTCCTTATAAAAAAATCTGCTTGTTCAATTGGATCATCTTCTGGCCTAAAAAAATGATAAAATCCAATGTTTAATCCAGCATTTACTGCACCAGCATAATTTGCATAAAACTTGGAATCCACATAGGTTACTCCTTCTGTAGCTTTCATATATACTATGGATTTACCACTACCTCTTACTGCATTAAAATCTATATTTCCTTGATATTCACTTATATCAATACCATAATAATGCGCATTATTTATACTCTCCATAAAAATTCCTCCTCAATCCATACTATGTAAAGGAAAAATTTTTGCTATCTAAAATTAAATTCAAAAATAAAAAAGAACGTAAGTAAATACTTACGTTCTCTATGGCAGGGGCACTAGGACTCGAACCCAGAACCAATGGTTTTGGAGACCACTACTCTACCAATTGAGCCATACCCCTAAGACGAAATTAATTGTACCATACTCATTAATTAAATGTCAATAAGAAAATTCTAAAGCATTATGATGCCTTAGAATCTTTTTATTACTTACTTTCTTCCATTATCTTATCAATTACTTTTATTCTATCTTCCCCTAAAACAATAGCTATCTTACCTTCAACTTTTCCATTTTTATAAACTACATTTGAATTTACTATTCTTATAATCTTTTCACAAAGTTTTTCATAAGACATTAATCCATCCTCATATAAATCTACTAAATCTTTCAAGCAAGTTGCTAATTCTTTTGGATTTTTATATACTGCTCTCATCTTTTTTCTCCTTATAAGTTTTATTTATTCTCCACCTGTTTGATCATCTTCATGTCTGTAATCATCATTACCATTATCACCTGAATTACCACTATTATCCGCTCCATCGTTATCAACATTTGATCCTTCACTGTTACTTGGATTACTTGGAACAACATCATCTTTATTACTATTTTGGTTAGATGAATTATTACCATTATTTGACTCACTATTTGAATGGCTGCTATTACTAGGATTTCTTGAATTATTAATATGGCTAGATGGATTATTACTATTATTCACACTTGATGTTCTATTGCCTCTACTATTAACTGTTGAAGATACATTTTCTTCATTATTGGTTTGAGTTGTAACTACAGGTGTATTTGAAACCATACTTCCTCTTATTACTATAGAATCATCTCCACCTGATATTCCTAAATATTCTTCAATAAATTCAACTGGAAACAAATATCCATCGCCATCTTTAGTTATCTTAGTAAGAGCTGGCAACTTATATTCTTCATCATCACTAATTCCTTTTGTATAACATAAAGTAACTATTTTATCATCAACATAAAGATAACTGTTATCTTCATTAAATGCAAGTTTCTTATTATTTATAACCATTGATATATCTTTATCTTTTTTAATGACATTAACATTCATAGCTTTAGCAAGTTGTATTATATCTACACTTTCAACACCATTATTATCCTTATACTTCACTGTTATTTCATCAGCATTTGTAGAAATCCTAGTAAGTGAAAATACAGAAATAATCGAAACTATTAAAACAATAATAAATCTATTTATTTTCTTCATAACTCCCCCTATAAATTACTGCTTTCATCAATTGCTAATATATTGACATTTGATGAATTGTATTTATATATAGTACCCATTTCAGACTTTATATTAATTTGAACATTATTAATATCATTCTTTGAATTTTGGCGCCTAAACATATCTTCATAAGTCTTAGCTTGAGATAAGATATCTTTTTCTTCCATCTTCTTAGTATCCATTTCAATAGATAAAGTCACATTATTATTTTCTGCTTTTTCTAAAGTTTCATTACTAAAATCATTGATTTTATCAGATATTTCTGTCTCTTGTATTTCATTATAATATTCTAAGTTCATAATTTTGTTTTTTAAATTAAGCTTAGACTTTGACAATAAACCATTATAATAAAAATCATCTTTCTTAGACACTCCATTATTGTACTCTATGGATACTTCTTGTTGTTTAATTTTATTATCAAAACATATAACATAAATTTTTTCATTTAATTCTTTAATTTGTTCTTTAGATAAATCACCTGAAATAGTGATATAAACTTGTGATTTATTACTTTCTAAGTTTTCAATTTTATATGATGTAGAAATTAACTTTTCTAATTGAGCCTTCTCTAATTTTTTTGAATTTTTCGAATAATATATTCCTGCACCAAGAACAACTATCATTATAATCAATAACAGTAAAACTATTATATTTTTTTTGTTCTTCATAAATACTCCTCCCACTTTACCATAAGTAAATTGTACCAAAATAATCGTAAACTAACAAACTTACTATATTATCGACTATAATATATATTTTTTTAATAAAATAAAAGCTAATTTTACATAAATATGTGTAAAATTAGCTATAATAAAAATTATTTATTTTCCTCTATTAATTGTTCTATTTTGTATCTACATCTAGCACCTCTACAACCGCCAGTACCTGCTCCAATCTTATCTTTAACATCACTATAAGTTTTCGCACCATCTTTTATTGCTTCAATAATTTTTTCTTCACTAATTCCTTTACAAACACATACTTTAGACATATATTAATCTCCTTTACTAATTGCTTTCTTTTTATATTATTAATTAATAATGATTATCTGTCAATATTATGTTTCTTTTATCTCATTATAATTCGCACCCTTTTTCCATATTGTTCATATTTTATATCATATTATGAATTATTTTGAAAATATGAAAAGAGGAATTTACTATGTGTGGAATTACAGGATTTATTAATTTTAAAAAGAATATTTCAACCAAAACTTCTATATTAAAGAAAATGGTTAAAACCCTAGATAAAAGAAAAGATAGTATTCTTATAGCTTGTGATCCTGTTGGCGTTAAACCTTTATTTTACACAATCAAAGATAATACTTTTATATTTGGTTCAGAAATAAAAACACTTCTTGCTAACCCTTTAGTTGATGCTGTATTAGACGAAGAAGGACTAACAGAATTATTTTCTTTAGGGCCTGCAGTTCTTCCTGGAAGTGGAATATTAAAAGATATAAAAGAATTATCACCAGGAGAATTATGCATTATTGATAAAAATTATATAAAAATTAAGGAGTATTGGCATCTTGAAGCAAAAGAATTTACCGAAAATTTAGATACAACTTTAGAGCATACAAAATATCTATTAATTGATGCTATTAAAAGACAACTTATAGGTGATGTGCCTCTATGTACTTTTCTTTCAGGTGGATTAGATTCTTCTATAATCTAAGCTATTGCTGCTAAAGAATATGAAGACAAAAATAAAACTCTTACAACTTACTCTATTGATTATGAAGATAATGATAAATATTTTAAATCTTCATTATTCCAACCCAGCTCTGATCAATATTGGGCATTACAAATGGCTAAATTCTTAAATACAACTCATCATACTGTTATATTAAATCATAAAGATTTAATAACCTCTCTTAAGGAAGCAACATTAGCAAGAGACTTACCTGGTATGGCTGATATTGATTCATCTCTCTATCTTTTTTACAAAGAAATTAAAAAAGATTATGTAATTGCCTTATCTGGTGAATGTGCAGATGAAATTTTCGGTGGATATCCATGGTTTACTAACCCTACAATGAAATGGGCCAATACCTTCCCTTGGGCTAGATTTATAAATGATAGAATTTGTATATTAAATAATGATTTGAAAAATTTGAAAATAAAAGAATTTGCTGATTCAACTTACAATGATACGCTAAAGAAAGTTCCACACTTACCAAATGAATCAAAGGAAGACTATAGAATGAGAGAATTATTCTTCCTAAACCTTCGATTTTTTATGGTAACATTATTAAATCGTAAAGATAGAATGAGTATGGCAAATAGCCTAGAAGTAAGAGTACCTTTTGCAGACTATAGAATAATTGATTATGCATTTAACTTACCATCAAATATTAAGTTATTAAATGGTAGAGAAAAAGGACTTCTTAGAAAATCCTTCGAAGAAATATTACCTTTAATTGATAAGAAAAAAATTCAAGAAATTGTAGATAGTAAAGGAACTTCTTATAAGACACCTTGGTACGGGCAACTAATGACAGGGCCTCAATTAATAGCCTATCTAATTCAAATAAATACTTGGCTAAAAGAATATAATATTTCAATCAAATATTAAAATATCCAAAAACTCTTTATAATAAATAAAAAAACAAAAGGCATGAGAACATTCTGCCTTTTGTTTCTTAATCTTAATCACTTAAATATAATTTCTAACTTTAACAACCTTTCCCTTCTTAATGTACACTCTAGGGATTCTTTGTTTTACTGCGCAAATAATCTCATAATTTATAGTTCCCATATCTCTTGCCATATCATCAGCATCATATTTTAACTCACCACAAGAACCCATTACTGTTACTTCATCACCTATATGCACTTCTCCAATATCAGTTACATCAACCATACATTGATCCATACAAATATTACCCACTACCGGTGCAAATTTACCATTTATAATAACTTTAGCTTTACCACTTAATAATCTCGAATACCCATCTGCATAGCCTATTGGAAGTGTAGCTATAACACTCTTTCTTTCAGTCTTAAACTTCCTTCCATAACTAATATACATATCCTTATCCATTTCCTTAACATGGCTGACTCTTGTCTTTATCTGCATTAATGGTTTCATAGGTAACCTTTCACCATCCACTTCATCTGATGGAAGATATCCATAAAGAATTATTCCAGCTCTTACTGCATCCAAATAAGTTTCAGGTAAATCTATTATTGCTCCACTATTACTTACATGCTTAATTGGTATATTAATATTTTCTTCTTTTAGTCTTCCTATCATTCCTGTTATCTTATTAAATTGTTTATACGTATATTCTTTATCTCTTTCATCAGAAGTAGAAAAATGAGTAAACATTCCTACTACTTCGATTCCTTCCATTTTTGAAATCTTTCTAATTATTGAAACTGTCTCTTCAGAAGCCATAAAACCTATTCGACCCATTCCAGTATCTAATGCTATATGGACCTTAGCTTTTTTACCCATTGATAAAGCTAAGGAAGATAGCTTTTTAACATATTCTAAATCATATACTGTTTGCTCTATATTATTTTCAATTAGGTACTTTCCATATTCTATTGGAGTATATCCTAATATCATAATTGGTGCGTTTATATTGCTATTTATAAGTTCAAGAGCTTCACTAAGCATTGCAACAGCAAGTCTATTTGCTCCATTTTCTAAAAATACTGGGGCTAAATCTACTGCTCCATGACCATATGCATCAGCCTTTACTACTGCAATTATATCCTTATCTCCAACTAAATTCCTTATACTTTCCATATTAAATTTAGCTGCATCTAAATCTACCTCAGCCCAAACTGATCTCATAATATGTTCCATGTAATATTCCCCCAAATTCAAATAATTTTCTATATTATTTCATTTCTTTTATTTCTATAATACATTATATTAATTACTCCTACTAAATGGAAAGAACCACTATCAAAAGAATTACTTTTGATAGTGGTTCTCTTATTTATTCCTAAGATCCATAACTTTCTTTGACATTATTGTAGCTATAACAATTATAAGTAATGGAATTATAAATTTAGGAGACCATGGTGTACTAAAATTAGGACCTAAGATTGAATAACATAAAGTTTCCGGTACTACACCAAGTACAGATGCTAAGATAAAATCTTTGTAATATATATTGGTGAAACCAGATGTATAACTTAATGGGTCATATGGTAACACCGGTGGTAATCTTAATAAAAACATTATTCTAAAACCATGTTCCCTAATGTTCTTATCTAACTTTATAAATTTATCACCAATAATACTTTGTACAAAATCTTTTCCTAAAAGTCTAGATATATAAAATGCTATTGTTCCTGAAATAAAAAATCCTAACATACTTAATAAAAATCCTTCTACAGGTCCAAATATTATTCCTCCTGTAATAGCTATAATATTACTCGGAATAACAACCAAAAATGGTTTTAAAACAAATATAAGAAGATACGTAAGTTCTGCATAAACCCCTTGGTTTCTTATAAAATCTACTATCCCTTTAGCACTTAAACTTTTAATATATTTCCAATTTAAAATTACGATTATCAATGTAATAAGAGCTAGTAAAATTAGCATATAGAATTTAATTCTACTGACCTTGTTCCTATCTTCCATACTATTCCCCCTACTCTTTCACTCCATATTATAATATCATTAATTATCCAATTTCCCAACCATAAAATAATACAAAAGTCACATAAGAATTGCTTCTTATGTGACTTTATTCTTTGTTTGTAAAGTTTCTATTAAGTTTTTATTAACACCATTGATTATTAGTTGCTGATTTTTTATTTGGTTTATTATCTTTACTTGGACTAACTTGATTTTCCACTGAATTTACATCCTGTGGATTTTTATTTGCTTTGTTATTATTCTTGTTACATTTACAACTATTCATATATTTTGCCTCCATAATAAAACTTCCTTATTATTTTTTGCATTTATGTTGTATTAATTCTATATAATTTCTTCCTGTCCAGTAATCATATTTTTAATTTTCATTTTATTAGACTTAAGCTCTTCTTCCCCAATTAAAATCACATTTTCAACACCAATTTTATTAGCATAATTCATTTTCTTCTTTAACTTATCTTCTTCTAAATATATCTGCACATTTTTTCCTTCATTAATCATTTTTTTATAAATTTCTAAAGGATAATCTAATTCAATATCTATAGGAATTATTAAATAATCTCCTTTAGGTTTGTTATCAAAACTATCTATAAATCCAATTTCTTTTAATACAAAAAACAACCTAGTAAGACCAATTGATATACCAACTCCAGGCAAACTATTATTACTGTAGTTTTCAGCTAAATTATCATATCTACCACCTGAACAAAAAGAGCCATATTGCTCATTACCAATTAAAAACGTTTCAAAAACAGTACCTGTATAATAATCTAATCCTCTTATAATCTTTAAATTTATCATAAAATTATTCACATCTAAAGAGTTTAAAAAAGCACTGACTTTTTCAAGTTCACTAATTCCTTTTGCAAATTCTACATTATCAATATTCTTTTCTTTTAATTTATTTATAACTTCATTGCTGTTTCCACTTATATTTATGATATCAGTTATATATTCACTTTTTTCTTTACCTATTAATTCAATAAGTTCCTTTAGGAATTCTCTTTCACCAATTTTATCGTATTTGTCAATTAATATCATTACTTCATCTATATTTTCTATTTGTTGACTATTAAGTACTGCTGATAATATCTTTCTATTATTAATCTTAAATTGATAATCTTTTAATCCAATTTTTTTGAAAACTTTATCTGCTAATGATATTACTAATGCATCATTATATATGCTAAGTTTATTATTACCTATAATATCCAAATCGCATTGATAAAATTCTCTGTATCTTCCTTTTTGATTTCTCTCTCCTCTATAAACCTTTCCTATTTGATATCTTTTAAAAGGAAAAGTTAATTCATTGTAATGTTGGGCAACATATCTTGATAATGGTACTGTCAAATCAAATCTTAATGATAGATCATTCTTCCCCCTAGTAAATCTATATACTTGTTTTTCCGTTTCTCCAGCACTTTTTGCTAAAAGTACTTCAGATTTTTCAATTATAGGTGTATCTATGGCTAAACATCCATTTTGCTTATATACACTATCAATGATTTTAACTATTTCATCAAATTTTTTTTGCTCACTTGGCAACAATTCCATAAATCCTGGTAATATTGTCGGCTTAATAATTTCTTTTTTCATTATCTTCACTCTCCAAACCTAATGTTTAATTTATATATACTAAAAAAAGTCCTGTAGGTTTATATCACCTACAGGACTTAACGAAATTACAAATACATTCTAAATCGTTAGCAGAGAGCTGATACAGACCCACGACTTTCAGGCCTGTATCTAAATTATCTTAGATCAAGCCTCTGCTAATGATAATGGACAAAATTATTTTCTTTATAAAATGTATTCATAACACATACCTTCCTTTTGATTGTAAACTTTACTTATTTTTCTTTAATATTTATAAAAAAACCGTAAGCATTTCG
>JAQXTC010000128.1 GCA_029219285.1 Clostridiaceae bacterium | reverse complement strand
ATAGTTGCTTTAGAAACTTATACAATTAAAGATAAGGAATGTGAAATTATATCTCTTGATTCTTTAAAAGAAAGACAAGGAATAGGAACCGAACTTATAAATAGAGTAATACAAATAGCAAAAGATAATTTATGTAAAAGAGTTAAGGTAATAACAACAAATGATAATATTCATGCTATTGAGTTTTATCAAAAAAGAGGGTTTGACATGTTTAAGTTATATCATAATGCAGTTAATAGGGCTCGTCAGATGAAGCCATCAATACCGTTATTAGGTGATAATAATATTTTTATTAATCACGAAATTGAATTTCAATTTTTAATTTAATAATGTATCTATAACTGGAGTTCCATCAATTAATTATAGGAATTATAGAAAATTATATTATCTAATTTTCATGTATTAAAAAACAATTTTATCCACATAATAATTACATAATACACGAAATGGGAGGAATACCAATGAAAATTAGAAATATCCTATGCGCATTTATTATAGGTGTGTGTATGTTAGGAAATAGTATTAGTGTAAATGCAGCAGAAGGGAATAAAGGAATAATTCTTATTGATCCAGGGCATGGTGGAATTGATGGTGGAGCTAAAGGAAAAAGTGGTATAAATGAAAAAGATATTAATCTAGCTATAAGTCAAAAACTTAAGGATAGTTTAGAGAGTCAAGGTTATTCTGTTTTTATGACTAGAGAAGATGATACTGAACTTAACAAAGGCAAGGCATCAGACTTAGAAGCAAGATGCAAGATGAAAAAAGATACTAAATGTGATGTGTTTATTTCTATTCATCAAAATAAGTTTGGAATGGAAAGGTGTTATGGTGCTCAAGTTTGGTATGCAAATAATGAAGATAGTACTAATTTAGCAACAAGTATACAAAATTGTCTTAGATCAAGTGTAGATGATAACAATAAGAGAATTGCCAAACCAGCGAATCAACAGTATAAAATTTTAAGGGATGGATATAATGGTGCTTGTGTAATCGTCGAGTGTGGATTCTTATCAAATTATAATGAAGAAAAGAGATTACAGACTGATGAACATCAAAATAAAATAGTTGATGGTATAACTAAAGGTGTAAATGAATATTTTCAAGGTAAAAAATAATTTCCTCGGAAATGATTGTAAAAGGAAGAAAAATAGATGATATTTTTCTTCCTTTTTTGTCGTAGAAAAGTTAGTTGTAAAAAGTGGTAAAAAAGAATAGTATATTACTATAGATTTTGGGGGTGAAAGAATGAGGAATATTGAGGTCAAAGAAGTAACAAAAGCTATAAGGAGACTTTGTATAGATGCCAATTGTTATTTGGGAGATGACATAAGACAAGAATTGAAAAGAGCTAAGGATAAGGAAAATAATGAAATAGCTAAAGATATACTTAAAAAAATCGTAATAAATTCCAATATAGCTGAAAAAGAAGAGGTTCCTATATGCCAAGATACTGGAATGGCATGTGTATTTATGGATATAGGACAAGATGTTCATTTTGTAGGTGGATTATTAGAAGAGGCTATTAATGAAGGGATAAGACAAGGGTATAAAGATGGCTATTTAAGAAAATCAGTAGTTAAGGATCCAATAGATAGAGTAAATACTTTGGATAATACTCCTGCAGTAATTTACTATAATATTGTGGCTGGAGATAAGGTTAAAATAGTATTAGCTCCTAAAGGGTTTGGCTCTGAAAATATGAGTGGAATAGCTATGCTTAAGCCGGCCGATGGAATTGAAGGAGTTAAAAAGTTTATAATTGAAACTGTTAAAAAGGCTGGACCTAATCCATGCCCACCAATGGTAATTGGAGTTGGAATAGGAGGGACATTTGATAAAGTTGCTTATTTAGCTAAAAAGGCATTATTAAGACCTATAGATATTAGAAATAGTGATGCATTTTACGGCAATTTAGAGGATGAACTATTAACGGAAATAAACAAGCTAGATATTGGCCCACAAGGGTTTGGCGGCAAGACAACTGCATTAGGATTAAATATAGAAACATATCCAACTCATATTGCAGGTTTACCAGTTGCAGTTAATATAAGTTGTCATGTGACCAGACATAAAGAAATTATTTTGTAAGGGAGGATTAAAAGATGGAGATAAAATTAACTACACCCTTAACAGAAGAAAAAATTATTAATTTAAAGGCTGGAGATAGAGTTTTGTTATCTGGAACTATTTACACAGCTAGAGATGCTGCTCATAAGAGACTTATAGATTTGATTGATAAAAATCAAGAGCTACCTTTTGACATAGAAAATCAAACAATTTATTATGCTGGGCCAAGTCCAGCAAAACCCGGGAAAATAATTGGATCAGCAGGACCAACAACGAGTTATAGGATGGATCCGTATGCTCCTAGACTACTTGATTTAGGGTTGAAAGCTATGATTGGAAAAGGATTGAGAAATCAAGAAGTGATTGATTCTATGAAAAAGAATAAAGCAGTATATTTTGGAGCTATTGGTGGAGCTGCTGCTTTAATATCTCAAAGTATTGTTAATGCAGAAATTATAGCTTATGAAGATTTGCAATCAGAAGCTATAAGAAAGTTGAAGATTCAAGATATGCCAGTAATTGTTGTTATAGATTGTAATGGTAATAATTTATATGATAGAAAGTAAAAAATATATCTAGTATGTTAAAAGGGAATAGACGTAATATCTATTCCCCTTTTCTCTACAAATTAGTGAATCCTTTTCCTTTTACTTCTGATATATCAAGCATACTAATGAATGCCATAGAATCAATAGCAAGGATTCTAGATTTTAATTCAATCATTTGTCTTGTTGTCACAACACAATAAATCATTCGTTTATTAGTATCAGTAAATTCTCCACGAGCCTGAAGAGTTGTAACACCTCTATGCATGTCTTTGATAATATAATTTATAACATCGGATTCTTTTTCAGTAAGAATAAGCATAAGTTTTTTGCTTGAGAATCCATTAAGAACCTGATTTAGAACCATACCTTGAATAAACATTGATATTATTGTATATAAAGCTTTAGGAATTCCAAAGATTATAGCACCAATAATAACTATTATCATATTCAAACTAAAACCTAGAGAACCTATGTTAAAGTTAGAGTATTTTTGTCTTATAAGCATAGTTATTATATCAGTTCCGCCTGTTGAACCATTTCTAAGGAATACTAGTCCATAACCTATACCACAAAGAGTGCCACCATATATACAATATAAAAGTATATCATTTACCTTTATTAAGCTAGAAAATTCTCTAGTAATGATTAATGATATAGAAAGTGATAACATTCCGATAGCTGAATATAAAGTGAATTTTCTGGATAACTTTTTATAGCTTAATAAAAACAGTGGTAGGTTAACAAAAAATACAGTATAACCTGCTGAAAAATCTGTTATATATTCTATGATAAGTCCTATACCTGTAGCACCACCACTTAAAAGATTAGCATGAGTTAAAAATAGATTAACCCCGAGTGAAGCAATAAAACCACCTAAAATAATAATAAGAATATCTAGTAAAAAATCTTTTTTGGTTTGTTGAATTTCCATGATATACTCCTTAATAAAAATGTCGCATTATGTTACTTAAACATTATATAAAAAATTTCCTGCAAAGTTAATACTTTTATAGAAAAAATTGAAATTTTTCTTTCACTTGTTGAAACATACTATTTAAACTAAAATATATATAGTAAGAAAGGTTGTGAAATTATAATGAAATTACCTGGAAGTAGAAAGTTTAAAATAATTTTATTAAGTATATTAGTAGTTATCTCTATTAGTATTATCATCTTAGAGATAATTAATTATAAAAAATCAGAAGATGATATCACTCATAAGTCAGAAACTATGATACAAGTTGATCAAAATTCAGATGAAGATGTTGTTGCTGATAAAGATGTAAACAAAGAAGAAGAACTTGTCAGTCAAGAAGAAGAAACTTTATATGATGATGCATATGTTCAATTTACAGCAGGAAAGTATAATGATGCTATAATAAAAGCAAATGCTATTATTGAAAAGTATCCAAACAGTTATAAAGCATTTACAATAAGAGGGTTTGCTAAAGCATTTAATACTAGTTTTGATGGTGCTATGGAGGATATAGATAAGGCATTATCTATAAAAGATGATTACTGGTATGCTAGATACGCCAAAGCATTTACTTATGAATTGTATGATAAGTTTGATGATGCATTAATTTGGTATGATAAATCTTTAGAAGCTAATGAGTATATGTGGACTTATTATGGAAAAGCATCTATCTATGGTAGAAGAGCAGATGTCCAAAATACAGTCTTTTATTTAAAAAAAGCTATAGAAGTTGAAGGAGTAACAAAGGATCAATCAGGAATAATAAAAGAGGCTAGAACTGAGAAGGACTTTGACCCTGTTAGAGGACAACAAGCTTTTGAACACTTAATAAAGTAAAAAAGAAGTATTTAATTCAAGGTGAAAAATGAATTAAATACTTTATCTTTTTGCCTATAAATGAAAAATGATATTCAATCTGATTTTGATTTTTATTTATTTTGTAGTTGATTATTAATTAATGATACAACTATTAATAAATAATTAATAAAGAATGACGTGTTTTATGGTTTAATAATGTTAGGATATAATAATTATGTATAGATGAACCTAAGGGGGTTAATTAAACAATGTACAATGTTTTAGTAGTAGATGATGAAAAAGAGATAAGGGATGCCATTGATATATATCTAAGAGGCGAGCACCTAAATGTAATAAAAGCTGAAGATGGCATCGAAGCTTTAGAAATATTAGAAAGTACTCAAATTCATCTTATAATTTTAGACATTATGATGCCTAAATTAGATGGAATAAAGACATGTATGAAAATTAGAGAAAATAATAATATTCCTATAATAATGCTATCTGCTAAAGGTGAAGATTCAGATAAAATACTAGGACTTAACGTAGGAGCTGATGATTATATTTCAAAACCATTTAATCATTTAGAATTAGTGGCAAGAGTTAAATCTCAATTAAGAAGATATGAAAAACCTTTAAATGTTGAAGATAAGGGTGTAATAAAGGTTAGAGATTTAGAAATAGATACTTTAGCTAAAAGGATAATGGTTAGAGGTGAAGAGGTTAGGGTAACAGCAACAGAATATAAAATACTACATTTATTAGCTTCAAATCTTGGACGTATTTTTTCTATTAAAGAAATTTATGAAAAAGTTTGGGAAGAACCTTTTTACAAGAGTGAAAATACAGTTACGGTTCATATAAGAAGAATAAGAGAAAAAATTGAATTAAATACAAAGGAACCAGAATACATAAAAGTTGTATGGGGGATAGGTTATAAAATTGAAAAGTAGATTTAAAGAATATATATCTAATGTTTGGTTAATTGAAATATTATTTGTACTATTTGCTTTTATATATATGGGAACCGAAATCTATAGAAACTATTCATCTGGTAAATCAATAGTAATAAACGCAGTAAGAGCAACATTTACGCCTGATGAATACTATAAGGAAAAACTTCAAGGTGATCTTATAAACACAACAAATATGATTTATCAAAATACTAATTGTTTAGAAAAACTCTATTATGCTGATGAGGAAACTAAAAAAGAATATAGAAAAAATTTTACTGATAGAGTTTTTGAAGAACCAGTTTATAATGTTAATAGTAGTATATATTTTATTATTAGAAATAAGAATACTAATGATATATTTACAAATGACCCAAGTGGATATTTTCAGTTGTCTTTAAGTGGATATACAGATGAAAATATTATAAGCTATATACAACAAAAAAATGATGGAAATGAAATCATGTATAGTTATGATAATATATCTACTAAAAGTAAACTCGTGACAAATGAATTAGTATTATATAATAATGATATTTTGGATAAATATGATGAGTATTATTATATTTCAACTGATAGTTATAAAAATAG